>CACVKW010000120.1 GCA_902749685.1 Olavius sp. associated proteobacterium Delta 1
TCATAAACGCCCACGCAAAACAGGCCGTTTTACTGTCTGACAGGATACCGCCAAGCCGATCCAAAAAATCATCACGGTCGCAATCATCGAAAAAAATCTCTCTTCGATTAATCCCCCTCACTATGATATGGAGCAGCGCTCCAGGGGCGTAAGTCTTCGCTGAAGCTACGCCGCACAGGTCTATGCGGGCTTTTCGAGGCATGTCCGGCATGTATCAAATAAATCCAATTTGGTAAACCGTAAATCCGAGGAACGTCCCCCATCTCCCTATTAGTCTTTAAATCGGAAATGGTTTTTACCCCTTTTCAAAATGCGGCCATACTGGCGCATCGCTTTTGAATGATTCTGCTATCAACGGAAATCGGTCTGGGTTTTTTAATTACGCAGAACGTGAGCGTGAGCAGCGGCACAAATGAGCGCCAAACTAGCACGGCCTTCACGTAAAACCGCTATCTACAAGCCGTCAGTTCCACCGATTGTCATACCATCAATGTTTTTCTTTATTTGCTGTAAGTGGTCATTCAAATGCCTCAAATAATCAATCATAAGCTCACCGAGTGTAATAGATGTGTCTTCATCCACAACCCATATGTGGTCGATGCATTCATTATTAACGGTTCGGATAACATGGGATAGGTGAAGATTAAAATATCGCCACAGATCTAACAAGTCATCCCAGGAAGCGGCCTGGTAGCCTTGGATTAATACCCAGGTATCATTGTCTTGTGAATAGTCCGGTAGAATCAGACCGTCGGCTACCTGTAAACGGACAAATCGTTGATGGTTATTAGATGCCGAGTCTACCAAGTGCCCGATTATCTCCTTCACTGACCAGTCGCCGGGATTTGGCCGTGCCACGATAATTTCATTTGAAAGGCTTCTAAGTCGTTGGCATGCCTCATTTACAGTGACTTCGATATCTGAGGCCAATCGATGCCAAGTATTGGTGTTGTTTTTTACCATATCTATTCCTCGCTGGACATATCTGTGAACTCAGCAACGCGGCTTTTAGCGTCCGCTGAATTTACCCCAACGTTGCAACTAAAGGGTTTATTGATTCGGTCATTGATGCAATTTGTATAAGCCAGTTTCCTTATTCTATAAGAACAAATCCGTAACGATTTTGAACGTCTTCTTTGTTTTGAAGTACACCGCAAGGTAACCCCTGGCTCCTTACCGTTTTGAATACATCAATACCAAAACTCTGATCACAGGGTCTTACCTTTTCCGGGGTTGGACATGCTTTACCCTGATCGACTGCACAGCTTTTACATAAGTTACAAGACCTGATCGCAAAAGAAAAATAGTGTCCATCAAGGAAAGCGGTCCTTACAATATCAAGAACAGCTTTGCTCAATTTCCCCGCATCATGGGAATGAACAAGCAAAATACTCTGGTACGCTTTAATCATTTCAGTTCGTTCCTGAAAAGATGTATTCCTTGTATTGCATTTAATTTTAGTCTAAAACCAAAGACAGGTAATTTTCCCTGCATAAAATCTAAATCTTCTGACCGTACAAAACCTAGTCTTTGATACATTTCCCAAGCCACTCGCATAGCTTTGGTTGTGTGTAATATGATTTGATTATTTCCTGACTTTTTTGCCAAATCTATACATGATAGAGTTAATGCTTTGCCGACACCAGCCTTCCTTAAATCTTGGCGGACAGCCAACAAACGAATACCAGATGCATTTTTCTCTTTTGTTGCAGTACCTCCTGACCCGTACTGAATCATGTCAGAAAAATATACGACACCACCTAATATTTCATCATCACTGGATAAAGCCACAAGTACTTTTGTATTTTGTTTCTCCGTGAATGAACCAATATTCCTAAGCATATTGTAATATTCAGGTTGTTCGGATGGTGTTGGAAAACCTTCCAGGCTGGCATAGACATCAACCATTATTGATCCTAAAATATCAAATTCGTTTTGTTTTAATTCACGGATATGAATATTCATCATTATTTCCAACGCCGGCGGCCAGGGGCAGCCAGGGCTACCACTGACTTTCAAAAATATATAGAATTTCCAACTTCAAACAAACTGACAAAAGTTCCCCGGTCCTGGCTGTCCACTGAACTGCCTGGTTCGCATTAAACAGTATAGTTCAAAGTATTCACAATCTGGGATCTACAGACTCACTTTCCAGAGCTAATACACCAAAAACACATTCATGAACATATCGAAGGGGTTCTTTCCTGACAAACCGCTCCAATGATTCAATACCCAATGCAAATTCTCTGAGTGCTAGTGAGCGCTTTCGACCCAAATTACGGGCTCTTAATCTATCCATATGTCTTTTAGCCGTGTACTCCGGGCCATAAATAATTCTGAGATACTCCTTGCCTCTAACTTTGACCGCTGGTTGAATAAGCCCTCTTTTACCTATGGCAATAAAATCGTAAGGCTTAACCACCATCCCTTCGCCGCCCTGGCCGGTTAACTCTTCCCACCACCCAAGGGCCTCTTGCTGGCTATTGGGATCATTCAAATCAACTATTTTGTAAGGTGTGCTCAACAGTATGTCTGAATCTTTCATGCAAAATTCATTTATCATTGTCATGTGCCACTCGTGGTCTTTATCAACATGCACACATTTTTCAGTTGCAAGCACGTGAAAGGGCGCAAGCTTCAAGTCGTGGATGGATTCTACCGGCCAGCAGTAGTGCCGATATGCATTTTGGTAATCTTGAACCATTTCTAAACGGTTTTCATACCATCCAAGCACCTTTTCGATATTAACAGGTTGGGATGAGCCACTCTTCGGGACCGTGAATTCTCTTTCTAAATCATTGCGCTTCGCAACTTGTTCTAATGCTGATATGGTATCAGTTAAAGCTGCTGTTGCTGAAGACCCAACAGCTGCATACTGGCTTTTTAACAGTTCCTGGGCCTTGGCCGACCAGGGCATCAACTCACAGTCAAGGCACACCCATTGAGTCTCAAGTTTATTCCAAAATTCGAATTTATCCAGAGCACTTTTAACTTTCTCTATCAGGTTTTCTTCGAGCGGTTTATCATTAAAAAATCGTCTGCCTGTTCTGGTAAAAACGATCCCTGAGCCATCATCCTCAACACCAAAGCGGTCTCTGGCAACTTTTTCATCCTGGCAAACAATAGCAATCGCTCTTGAGCCCATGTGTTTTTCTTCGCAGACAACGCGTGTGACACCTGAAGAGCGGTAATAGTCAAAGGCTTCTCCAGGGTATTCAAGATAGGCATCATCCGAACTGGTTTCACAAGGTGACATGGTCGGTGGCAAATAAATCAACCATTTCGGGTCAGCGGCATATCTGCTCATGACCTCCAGTGCTGCCGTGGCGTTTTCTTCTCGAATAGTGATATTCTTTCTAAGTCTTGTTGAAACAATGCGTTTCCCAATAACATCATCCGCCTCAAGCAGGCTATCCAATGCCTGTTGGGTTGTTAATCCGTGATCATTCTCATGGTCCGGCAAAAATGGTTTCGAAGGCTCTGCATACATTTTTAACGCCGGTACAGAAACAAACTCTTTTTCGGGGTAACGTAATGCGGTCAGTTCACCACCAAAAACACAGCCAGTATCAATGTTGACGGTTCTATTCAGCCATTCAGGCTCAGGAACTGGCGTATGGCCATATACCACCGTGGCTGGACCTCTATAATCAGCTGCCCAATTATAGCGAACAGGCAAGCCAAATTCGTCGGTTTCGCCAGTGGTTTCTCCGTATAATGCAAATTCACGAACTTTTCCCGAGCCACGGCCCTGCATCTCCTGTGACATGCCTGCGTGAGCGATCACCAATTTGCCGTCATCCAGGACATAATGACTCACGAGGCCATGGATAAATGAAACGGCCTCTTGGCGAAAATGTTCCCGTATATCGTCGGAAAGTGCATCGTACTCAGCAAGGGTTTTGTCCAGTCCATGGGTTATCTGGACCTTCTTTCCCCATAGTTTTCTTAGGAATTTGATGTCGTGATTTCCCGGTACGCAAAGCGCATTTCCTGTGTGCACCATATTCCGGATCAACCGCAAGGTGTCGAGTACACGCGGCCCTCGGTCCACCAGGTCACCTAAAAATATGGCTTTGCGACCTTCTGGATGGTAATAATAGATATTTCCCCAGGTTTCATCCTCATGACTACTTTCCTTTTGAACATAGCCTAAATCAGAAAGTAGGATTTCCAGTTCATCACAGCAGCCATGGATGTCGCCAAAAATATCAAACGGGCCGACAAGCTCCTTTTTATTGTTCCATAACGGCTCGCGAGCAATGGTGACTGTATTGGCCTTTTCCTCGGAATCGATTGTAAATATGTGACGAAATCCTTCTCTTTTAAGCCCCTTAATAGAACGACGCAGTTGGGAACGCTGCTGGCGAATCACATGGGGCCCAAAATTACGATCTTTTCTTTGTTGGTTTCTCGCCTTGCATATTTTTTCGGGAAAATCGAAAATTATAGCAACCGGAAGGCAATGGTATTTGCGCGCAATAGATACAAGCGGCTTACGGGCTTCGCGCTGCACATTAGTCGCGTCGACAACGGTCAATCGCCCTAAGGCCAACCGTTTTCGAATGATGGTATGCACCAAGTCAAAGGCTTCGCTGGTTATGGTTTGATCGTTTTCATCATCGGAAATCATGCCACGGCAAGAATCAGAAGATACGATCTCTGTTGGCAAAAAATATTTTGATGCGAAGGTTGATTTTCCTGATCCAGAAGGTCCAATCATAACAACCAATGATAGTTCCGGTAATTTAATCTGCACGTTTAAATACTCCCATTTGCATAGGAGAACCGAATGATGAAGATTCAGGTCCAATTGTATAGTAGGCTGTTAAGTAATTATATTGATCAGCAAGGGTGCCGGCCCACTCTCTGAATTCATCACGCGTCCATTCAAACCTATGATCGCTGTGTCGCATGGCCCCTTCAGGCAAATTTTCCCACATGGCGTTGTATTCCCGGTTGGGCGTTGTAAGAATAATGGTTTTAGGCTTGGCATGTTTGAACAACACCTTTTCAAAGGCCGCCAGACGTGGTGGATCCAGGTGCTCAACTACTTCCATCACTATGGCAGCGTCAAAACCGGCAAAACGCTTATCTTTGTACATCAACGAACCGTGGAACAATGAAATTTTATTTTTAATTCTGCTTGGCAAGCGATCCAGACCGATTCGCTTATGAGCGATTTCCAGAGAACGGATTGAAACATCCATTCCAGTTATTTTTTCAATGGATTTGTCTTCGATCAGATCTCTTAATAATTTTCCTTCCCCACAGCCGAGGTCTAAGACGGTTTTTGCTCCGGAATCGGATATTTTCGAGAGTACTGCTTTAATTCGCTGTTCATTAAGGCTTAGGGGGATTTCAAGCGCTACTTCAAGATTGTCGGAGGCAGTCATTGTTTGCTCAACGCCTGCATGATTAATGTCCATTAATCGTGTCAGCGCCTGCCTGGCAAGGCTGACTCTATGCTTCAAATATCGCCTGGCAATAATTTCCTTTTGTGGGTGTTCTGACAACCACCCGTCACCCTTGGCTAACAAGTTTTCCAGTTCAGCCTCGCCGACATAATAGTGTTTGTTGTTATCCAGAACAGGTATCAAAACATACAGATGAGTCAGCACATCCTTCAACGTAGATACCTTTTTTAGTTCCACCGTGTAATAGACGCTGTTTCCCCATTCCTTAAAGGAGCTATCAAGGGCGTACGATTTGGCTTTGACCTGATAACCCAATGGCTCGAAAAGTTGCTTTAAAAACTCTTTTCCGCCACGGCATGGGAGCACCGATAGTTGAACTTTCAAGGGCAAAGCTGTGTCGACAAGGTCAGGCCTATTCGTGCATTTACCTTGCATGGCTGATCCAAAAACTTTGGCAATGGCCACACTCAGAAAGGACGATGCGACATAAGGCCGATCATTTACATACTGGTCAAGTGGCCCACTGTTAATGCTGCCTACCTTTCCACGAACCATTCCGATAGGATCGATATCCAGCAGCAATGATGCAGTACATCTATCGTCAGTCGCTTCAGGATAAAATACGTAGGCTTTCCCGAAGCTGATCCCTATCTCCTGGCAACGCAATGGATTTTTATGAAGTAGGTATCCTAAATCCGTGGCAGGCTTCTTTTCATTCGTGATTGATAGCAACATGAGGTTTCTCGTGTTTAGTGAACAGGTTATCTCTTAATATTTAGGCCCCAAATACAAAGACATTGCGAACGGCTGAGCTAAGGCACGCGGTTCACCACGTCGCCTTGAGCTCCTTGTTCGGCTCGCTCATCAGCCACGCAAGTGCAGGGTCTGGTGAGTCGAAGATTCTGACGACGGCACCACGATTACGTGTGACGGTTTCAAAGAAAACAGGGGTATCGAGCATCCCGGGAGTGGTAGCGATGGCAATCCTCAAGCCTCTGAGTCGGGTTGCCGCCTGCGATCCAAAATCGA
>CACVKW010000121.1 GCA_902749685.1 Olavius sp. associated proteobacterium Delta 1
AAACTTAAAACAGCTCTTTTACATAAGGTGACCGGTTGGAAGGTCCCCCCTAAAAAAAGGCCTTTCCGGGGGTCGAAAAGGCTTATCAGAATAGAATCCACCTACTACTATGATCCCTTCGGTAGACGGTTGTGGAAAGAAATAAACGGAATCAGGACTTACTTCGTGTACGCCGATGAAGGGTTGGTAGCGGA
>CACVKW010000122.1 GCA_902749685.1 Olavius sp. associated proteobacterium Delta 1
AAAAAGCCGTATATCATGTTATGTCCCGCAGCGCGCTGGATGGATTTCCTTTGAAAGATGTTGAAAAGGATTTTATGCTGGATTTGATCAAAAGATTTTCAGCGCTGTATTTCACCGAAATCTTAGG
>CACVKW010000123.1 GCA_902749685.1 Olavius sp. associated proteobacterium Delta 1
CTTGAGGCCCCGGCGAACGTCATACACCGCAATGATCGATATGGCTGATCGGCTCGAAAATGAAAGAAAAGCGCATTTGACTGCTTCGCTTTTGCGGGAAGCGGCTGAAGTATATCTAAAAAGGGGCATTGTGAAGCAGTAAAATTACCCATAAATATAGGAAGACGAGAAGAGTCGATGGTCAGCTTTTTTTACGCTTGACACCACTCGATTTATTATCGCCTTCATCCCCAGTGACCTTCCTGGTGACATCCGCCAGCCCATCATCGAAGTTGATGCCGATTTCCTCGCCAATCTTTTTAAGGGCAGGCAGTTGAACGGCCATTTCCAGAATGGAGTCAAAAACCTGGCTGATGACGGGCTTGTCGCCGGAACCAGACGGTTCCTTAGTCCGCTCCGATCCAAGTCCTGATAGTTGATGGATCTTGATGGAGTCGATTTTTTCTGCCGGTTTGACCATTTCGGCGACGATTTTTGGCAGGGCCTCAAGGCGGGCAAGGTCCGTTTTCATCTCAACGATAAGTTTCCCGGTTTCGTTCTCAGCAGCGATCAACGCGCGTCGGCCCTCAGCTTCTGCCAGCATTTCCTGTTTCTTGGCCTCAGCCTGCTCCAGTTTCGCCTTGGCCAATTCTACGGCGGCCTCTTTTTCGGCCTGCGCCGCGATCTGCTGTCGGGTGCTGGATGCTTCGGCGTCTTGTTTAGCAGCTACCAGTGCGATGGCCTTCTTGCGCTCAGCTTCCGCAATCTGCCGCGCCGTGGAAATTCCCTCGGCCGCCTTGACGGCCTCTGCTTTAGCTTCATCGGCGATCACCTGGGCTTTACTCTCCTCTTGCGATTTGGCAGCGATGATGATCTGGCTTTCCTGGTTTGCCAGCGCAATTTCGCGCTGTTGCAGGATTTCAATTTCCTGAAGTTTTTTGTCACTGGCAATCTCGGCTTCGCGTATGGCGGTTTCGCGCGCAATATCGGTGCTGCGGATTTCCTTTTCCATGAGAATACGGGCACGGGCCGCCTCCCGTTCTCCCTCAGCCTTTCGTTTGGCGACTTCTGCCAGTTGAGCGGCTTTGAGGGTTTCGATTTCCTGAACCTGTGAGATTTCAGCTTCCTGTTCTTCTAAACTAATTTGAAGCTTTCTTTTGGTCGTCTCCATGGCCGCGTTGCGAACAGAAATTTCTGCGTCGGAATCAATCTCGGCCCGTTCTTTTTTTGATTTGGCGACCACTTCGGCAAGTTTACGCATGCCGACGGCATTAAAGACGTTATTTTCATCCAGCCTTGCAAAGGGCGTCTGGTCGAGCGAGGTTAGCGAAACAGAGTCCAGTTCAAGACCGTTGCGGGCCAAAGAGTCGACAAGCCCTTCACGCACATCCGAGACAAACGCGCCCCGATTTTCATGCAGCTCGTCCATCGTCATGCGGGCCGCGACGGATCGAAGCGCATCCACCAGCTTACCCTGGATTAACTCGCGCAACTGATCCGCATGAAACGTCCGGTTGCCAAGGGTTTGTATCGCTCTGGCAATGCCGTCCTCGCTGGGTACGACCGAGACATAGAACTCAACCCCTACATCCACCCGCATGCGATCCCTGGTAATCAAAGCCGCCTCACTGGTGCGCTGAACCTCCAGCCGCAAGGTCTGCATATTGACCTTGGAAACTTCGTGGAAATAGGGAACGGCGATAGTACCGCCATCCATGATCACTTTTCGTCCGCCAATACCTGTTTTTACAAGGCTTTCCTCGCGCGTTGCCCGTTGATAAAACCAGGCAAGCACAACAATAATGGCTGCCAGGATGATGATAATAACGATAGCCCAGGTTATTACAGTAGCCATATTTCCTCCTCGACTCAGTTGCTTAGGATGCCATTTCTATAACTTATGCATGTTACACAAAATGTGCGATGACATGCCCCCGTCTACCGGAATAATTGCACCCCTGATCCAGGTTGTCATGTCCGAGAGCAAAAAGGCCACGACCGGCGCAATATCAGTTGGATGCCCGGGCCGGTCCATCACTCTCATATCTTCTTCGGCACGCTCGCCGAGCGTCTCAATAATATCCTTCAGAATGGGGGTGTCTACCGGGCCGGGACTAATGGCATTCATACGAATCTCCCGGTCCCGCCAGGTCCAGCGGTTTAAGATGGTCCAGACATTGAGCGCCTCCTTGGTGAAAAAATAGGACCGTCCACCGTCACTGCTGACACCATACTTTCTGATAAACTCGGGTACCTCATCAAAATCAAGGTCATAGCTGGCCTTGATTTGATCAATAGACTGGGGCCAACCAAAACCGGCCAGGGAGGCAAGATTGACGATCGATGCGCCGTCGGCAAGCTTGGGAATCATGTTTTCCGTGAAGAATTTCAACCCGACAAGGTTGACCTTGAGGACCAGCTCGGCCGGCGCGGTGGGCGGCAGGCCGGCTATGTTGGCAATCCCGTTGGCACCCATTGGCAATGCCATGATCAAGGCCTGAATTGTGCGTCGGTCTGATAGGTCAGCCCGGTAGAGTTCATCCACGTATTGGGTTGTTTTATTGATGTCGACACCGATGACATCTCCTCCCAGTTCTTTGATAGTCTTTGCGGTTTCCAGGCCGATTCCGGATGCACACCCTGTGACGATGATCGTTTTGCCTTGCAGGATTTTGCCGAACTTTCTACCTAAATCAACATTCGTTTGATCCATTGTTTTCCCCCAACCCGGACAAGCCGGAATTGAAGATTGAAAATTGAAGATTGAATATTTATGGAATCGCTGCGCTCAATCTTTTTTAAAAAGACAAAAATTCATTCATTCGATGTTCGATGTTGGATGTTCGACGTTCATTAGTTTCTTTTTTGATCAAACTGACCGCTCCGCGGCCAGCGGTTTGGCTGACACCTGACACCTGAAGCCTTAACCCCGCAAGTAATCGTCTATACCCTTCAGCTATGGACCCAATTCGGATCCTGTTTCACCGGCTGGAAAAATCAAAATACCGGAGGATAAGGGCGACCGCCCCGTTCGAAAGTTATCCATCTGGTTTCGGTAAATGCTTCGGTGGCCCAGCGCCCGCCGTGCCGTCCCACACCGGAAGCTTTTGCGCCGCCAAACGGAACAATGGGTTCATCATTAACTGAAGAACAGTTGATATGACACATTCCGGTATCAAGCCGCTGGGCGATGGCGAGCCCCCTGTTTTCATCACGTGTGATTACCCCCGAAGAAAGGCCGAATTCGGTATCGTTGGCAAGGGCGATGGCTTCATCATCCGTCCGGAACGGAATGACCGGGATGACCGGACCGAAGGTTTCTTCGCGATAAAGCTTCATGTCGGCGGTCACTCCCGTCATGATGGTCGGTTCCACAAATCGTCCCGTGATACCACCGCCAAGGGCCACCTTCGCTCCCTTGGCAACCGCATCGTCAATTTGTTCTTTTATCTGCGCCACCTGCTTGTCATTAATCAACGGACCGATCACATTTGATTCATCCGCGGTTGGATCACCAACCTTCAGTTTGGCAGCTCTCGCAACGAACCGTTTCAGGAATTCATCGAATATACGCTCCTGGACGAGCACCTTTTCCACCGACATACAAATCTGGCCCTGGTGCATGAAGCTGCCAAAGTTGGCGGCCGCCGTTGCCCGGTCCATGTCTGCATCGTCGCAGACAATCAGGCAATCTTTGCCGCCCAATTCCGCACAGCACTTCTTCAAATGGGCGCCGGCCTTGGCAGCGATCTGCCGTCCAAGTGGCGTCGACCCGGTAAAAGAGATTCCTTTTACCAGGGGATGCTCGATGAGCTCGTCACCGACCCCGGCAAGATTTTTTTTAGAGCAGGTCATCACATTCAACACGCCCTCCGGAACGCCGGCTTCGTCGAATACTTCGGCAAAAAGTAGCCCTCCGCAATAAGGTGTTTCTGACGACGGCTTGAGTACGACCGTATTGCCGGCTGCAAGTGCAAAGGCCATTCCGCGGCCGCTAAGCACGCAGGGAAAATTCCAGGGGCTGATCACCGTAATAACCCCCATGGGACGGCGAATAGCCATGGATAACTTGCCGTGTAATGACGGCAAAATCTCACCGACTTGAGTATAATTGGATGCCGCAGCGGCCTCGAAAAGTTCCGGCAGATATCCGGCTTCAAACATGCCTTTGCCAAACCACCCGCCGGCTTCACCTTGCAGGGCCCTGGCAATATCCATTTTGCGTTTCTCGAAGACCTCAGCAACTTTCAGCATGTATTTAGAACGCTGGTTGAACGGCAGGTCCGACCATTCGCTGAAACCGGCCTGCGCGGCCTCAATCGCCTTCACTGCTTCCTGGCGCGTGCCGTCGGGGATTTTAGCCCACACAGAGCTGTCGGAAGGATTCAAATCAGAAAAAGTTTCAGCGGTTGATACCCACTGGCCCCCGATGTACAGGCCCTTAAATTCTCTCGTCATTTTAGCTGTCCTTTACCAATACCAGTTTTCCCGGGCCTTTGTCAGAGTCCGTCTTTAACCGGCGATAGATCTCAATCTTTGGTTTTCTATAAATTTCGATTTCAGGCAAATCCTCAAAATCCTCGGGTGCAATTTTGCGCTTGGTGTCTGCTTTTGTACCTGGTTGAAATACTTCCGGCGTCATCGCGTCAACTGCGGCTTTTTCAATCATCGCCAATACCCTGGCAAGGTGATCACTTGGTTTTGGGGTGGGCTGACTTGACAAGCTTGAGCCCAGGTTCTCAGATCGCGCAGCTTTAATGTGTTCTGATTGGATATTTTCAGCATGCCGGACCAGGTCACTGATATTTTCGGGTATTAAATCATCGGCTCCTACACGGACGCCATCTCCGTGGGATAATATAAATCCAGGTTCGGCAGGTACAACCGTGCCGGAAGGTGTGCTTGAAGGTGGCGTCGACGCCGAGAAGGCGGCGACGGGTATCGCAGTTTGTAGGGCACTATCCCTCGTTTCACCCGCCCCACCCAGATAGGCCTTTTGGACGGCGGGGTCGTTCATCAATCGGGACGCTGTATCCGACAATGTAATATGTCCATTGTCCAGCAGATAACCTCGATCCGCAATGGCCAGGCTCTGTTTTGCATTCTGTTCCACAAGAAAGATCCCGACGCCGGTCTCCTTGATCCGGGCAAGCGTACGAAAAAGTTGCTTGCAGAGCAAAGGCGACAAACCCAGGGATGGTTCATCCAGCATCAAGATCGATGGATTGGACATCAAGGATTTCCCGATTGCTACCATCTGCTGCTCACCGCCACTCATGGTTTTTGCCACCTGATTTCGGCGTGCCTCTAAAACAGGAAACAATCCAAAGATCAGGTCCATATTTTCCGATTGCTTTTGCCGGGCTCTCTTTAGGTGAGCTCCAAGGAGGAGATTTTCGTTGACTGTCAGGTCACCGTAGATACCCCGTCCTTCAGGGACGAGAGCGATGCCGGCTTCCACAATCTCATGGGGAGCAAAATGAGTAATATTTGTTTTTTCAAGAAAAACAGCACTGCCTGCCATTTTGGGTGTCAGACCGGATATAGCACGCAGCAATGTGCTTTTGCCTGCGCCGTTTGCGCCAAGCATCACGACGATCTCCCCTTGGGAGACATTCAATGAAACATTTTCAACAGCCCTGTGTTGGCCGTAGTATACCGACACCTGTTTGGTCTCAAGCATCAGATTCTCCCAGATAGGCCTGTATGACTTGCGGGTCCTCCAGCACATTATTTGGAGAGCCTTCGGCAATCTTGGCGCCGCTGTTCATGACTACGCAACGGTCGCATAGGCTGCGTATGGCATCCATGACATGCTCCACAATTATGATCGTTCTGCCTTCAGCCCGCAGTTCCTCAATTAAAGCAATCCCTGTTTTCAGCTCTGTCGGGTTCAATCCGGCAAGCCATTCATCCAGAAGAAGAATTATGGGATCAGCAGCAAGGGCCCGGGCCAACTCAACTCTTTTCTGATCAATATAATTTAAAGAGGATATCGGCGCATCTTTTACATGCTCCAGACCGACTCTTTCGAGTAATTCGCGCACGTATTTTCCCAATCGCCTTCCCCATTGGCGACGGTGCCCAAACACGCCACCGGCGGCGACATTTTCCAGAACCGTTAACGATGGAAGTATCCGTACCAGTTGAAAAGTACGCGCAATGCCCTTCTTTGAAATACGATTAGCCGGATGACCGGATATTTCCCGATCATAAAGGGATATCTCTCCCGATGTCGGTTTCAGAGCCCCTGAGATGAGATTCATCATCGTTGTTTTGCCCGAACCGTTTGGGCCGATCAGGCCCAAGACTTCATGTTCCCGGAGATCGAATGACATATCAAAGACAGCGCGAATACCACCAAAATTCTTGGTAATATTTCTTACAGTTAATGCAGCTTTATTCGTCATCGTCCAATCCTAGGCCTTAGTCCTAATAGTAGCATAAAAATTAGTATTCAAACTTGTCCGTTACAATGAAGACCATTGCGGTTATTGACTGATCCTGGATTCTGGTTACTGGATACTGGATGTTGTTGGA
>CACVKW010000124.1 GCA_902749685.1 Olavius sp. associated proteobacterium Delta 1
ATGCTGGATATCTAACAGGACACGATCGGTGAATTTCAACGACATCCAGGATCCAGAAACCAGAATCCAGGATCAGTCAATACTTTCAATGGTCTTCATCACAGCAGCGAAGTTGGATTTCAATATTTTATGCAACTATAGGGTTTAATCATCAATTTCCTCTGAATATTTGATTTTTTGATGAGATTCCACAAGCGGGGATTAATAATTGTTGCCAGACTTAAATTATAAAGAAGCGGTTTTTTATGTGATGAGCGGGACCGGCAACACTTACCGTGTAAGTCGCTGGATAGAAGAAATCGCTAATCGGCATGAAGTTAAGGCGAAGGTTGTGCTGATCGAGGATGCCGACTTTAGCAATGACTTCATCCAATCCCCTGATTTTCTCGTGGGACTGCTCTTTCCTACCCATGGGTTTATGCCACCCTGGTCAATGATCAAGTTTTTATTCAGAATGCCCATACGAACAAATGTGCCGGTAATGTGTGTCGCCACACGTGGTGCACTAAAGATCGGATCACTGCAAATTCCCGGTGCATCGGGTTTTGCGACTTTTTTTGCAGCGATTTTGACGCTTCTCAAAGGATATCGTGTCAAGGCCATTTTTAGCCTGGATATGCCGTCAAATTTTATTAATTTTCACTGGGGACTGCATCCCAAAAACATTGATAAAATATCCAATAAGGCGCAGTCTCGACTGAAACTATTGATACCCCGCATTTTGAATGGCCAAAGAATCTGGTTCACGCGCAACAACCTTTGGGAAATGTTGTGGTGTGTATTTTTATTCTGGCTTGTTCCTGTTTTTCCCATCGCCTATTTGATAATCGCCCGGATGTTTATGGCAAAAGTGATGTTTTCCAACAACAAGTGTGTCGGCTGTGGCATGTGCGCCAGGTTCTGTCCCAATAATGCTATTTTGATGAAGGATGCCGGCACAAAGAAACGCCCCTATTGGACATATCACTGCGAGAACTGTCTTCGCTGTATGGGGTACTGCAGGAAAAAGGCCGTGGAAGCCGGTCACTCCTGGGCCGTTTTGCTATATTTTATTACCTCGGTTCCGGTCATAACTTATGCTTGGGCCTGGTTGCACAGAACATTAAGCTTTTATCCGGTAATCAACGGCTACTGGACGATTGAAGTCGTATATATTTTCAATTTTTTGATTTATATTATTTTTTTCTTATTCGCTGTCTTTTTATCTTACCGGGTATTCTGGTATCTGATTCGTTTCCCGGTCTTTAACACGTTTTTTTCTGTTACAACACTTACCCATTACTATCGCCGTTATCATCAGCCGGATACTAAGCTTAAACATCTGGCCGGCATAAAAAAAAAGAAACAAACTTTATGAGACGGGCATTGTTACGAGAAAGGATGCAATACCACTTTGGAGAGACCCATCTCGTTGGCATGTCGTCCGCGTCCTCGATCCGATTGGCAACGGGCCCACCAACTCATTTTTTCGATTACGAGAACGACGACGACGAGGACGAGAACGAGAAACAATCTGCTATGCATTTCAGGCAATTGCCACCTGAGTCGCTATTCTCCAATGTGATTTATTGATCGTTTCCGAAGCAGAATGGACTGAACCTTAGATCAGTTGGTGATTGGAGACTTTTCTAATGGAAAAAATGTGGGTCAAATCATGGCCGGATGGCATACCTCAAAAATTGGACTTTCCGAATAAACCCCTTTATGACTTTTTGAGGGATAACGCAGAAAGGAATCCGAAGAAGGTAGCCATCAATTATTATGGAAGGGAGATAGGGTTTCAGGAACTCGATGATCTATCCGACAGGTTTGCAGCGGCCTTGAATGAATTAGGTCTAAAAAAAGGAGGCAGAGTGAGTCTGTATTTGGAGAATTGTCCTCAATTTGTTATTGCCTACTTTGGCACCCTGAAGGCAGGTGGGGTGGTCGTCGCCGCAAATCCCATGTTCAAGGAGGATGAACTCTTATATGAGCTAAAAGATTCGGGAACAAAGATTATTATAGCCTTGGATCATTTGTATCCCCTGGTGAGAGAGATCCAGAAAAAGATCCAGCTATCCCAGGTGATTGTGACAAGCTACTGGGACTTTCTCCCCGAAAACCCAGAACTCCCTATTCACCCTTCTATGCAGCCGCCCAAAGAAGTTTACCCGCGAACACTTGATTTTCTTGATCTTCTTGAGAAATATGAACCTGAGCCACCCCAGCCGAAGATAAACCTGGAGGACGATTTGGCTCTTTTACAATATACGTCGGGTACAACAGGCCTTCCAAAGGGGGCTATGATCACGCACTATAGCCTTCTTTTCAACACAGTCGGGTCTGCAGTGTGGACTAGGATAACAGAGGATGATGTGCACCTTTCTGTGTTGCCTTTTTTTCATGTCACCGGAATGATTCACGGCATGAACAGGCCCATATATACAGGAACGACAAATGTTATGATTTCGCGTTTTGATACCGAAACAGCCATAAAGGCCATTGATGATTTTCGATGCACAGTGTGGGTTAGCATCACCACGATGAATGTGGCCGTGGTCAATTTCTCGGATATCCACAAATACAACCTGCAGAGCCTTAAACATTGCAGTTCGGGCGGTGCTCCTATTCCCGGGGAGATATTACATAAATGGCGGGAAATCGTTGGACCTGAACTTGTGGAGGGATATGGATTGAGTGAAACCATATCCCAAACACACATTAATCCAATTTCTAATCCACGCTATGGATCCGTAGGCATCCCCCATTTCGGGGTTGAATGTCGAATCGTGGATGTGGACACCCAGGAAGAACTTCCTATCGGCGAAGAAGGGGAATTGATAATCAAGGGCCCGATGGTCACTAAGGGTTATTGGAACAATCCTAAAGAAACCGAAAAAGTACTGAAGGATGGATGGTTCGCTACGGGAGATATTGCAAGGATGGATCATGATGGGTATTTTTACATCGTGGAACGAAAGAAAGACATGATAAAAGCTTCCGGATACAGTGTGTTCCCAGCCGAAGTAGAGGCTTTATTGTACGAACACCCGGCTGTTCAGGAAGTGGCTGTGATTGGCGTCCCGGACCCACACAGGGGAGAGAATATTAAAGCCATCATTATTCTCCGACCACAACACAAGGGCCTGGTGAAGAAGAAGGAAATGATCGCTTGGGCTAAAAATAAAATGGCTGCCTATAAATATCCCAGAATTGTGGAATTTGTTGATGAATTGCCCAAGACAGGGTCTGGTAAAATATTAAAGAGAGCCCTGAGAGAAAGAGAGCGTGATCAGTGTCAGCATCCTAATTCTAACTCAAAATGAACCCTATAGTTGCATAAAATTTTGAAATCCAACTTAGCTGCTGCAATGAAGACCATTGAAAGTATTGACTGATCCTGGATTCTGGTTTCTGGATACTG
>CACVKW010000125.1 GCA_902749685.1 Olavius sp. associated proteobacterium Delta 1
CGACAGCCGGGAATTTGCCGAAGGCCAGATTCCCTATTTACGCGAAAAGCTGTCCAGTCTTTCCGAATTTATGCGGGAGATCAAGGTCGGCTTTGCCAGGTACTACAACCGGCGTCA
>CACVKW010000126.1 GCA_902749685.1 Olavius sp. associated proteobacterium Delta 1
ATATCAAATCACTCTTGTCCAAAAACGGGTTTAGAATGAGTCATAAAGTGAGTAATAATACGAGTCATTGAAAAAAATCCTCCTTATATGTAGGGTGGTTGTTA
>CACVKW010000127.1 GCA_902749685.1 Olavius sp. associated proteobacterium Delta 1
AAATAGATGTCTAAATCGCTGGTAATTTTCAGCCACGAACTCCTTTGAACCGATGATGCCCGAATCCGTAAAATAGCGCGTGCGGTATCGGAAACGACTGATCCGGCTGATTTCAAAATCCTTTTTGCG
>CACVKW010000128.1 GCA_902749685.1 Olavius sp. associated proteobacterium Delta 1
TAACAACCACCCTACATACAAGGAGGATTTTTTTCAATGACTCGTTTTACAACTCATTATATGACTCATTCTAAACTCGTTTTTGGACAAGAGTGATTTGTCTTTAAGAAGTTAAAAAACTCAGCTGCGCTGGTTTAAGATACTTTTTTTCTCCTCATACGCTTGCCTGTTTATTTCTCCGAGGGCATACCGTTTATCGAGTATGTCCATTGCCGACTCTGACGTGTTTACGCGGTGGCTCTCCTCTTCGCGGGAACCGAATCCGCACATCATCGAGCCTTTTCGTCCTCTCATCATGAAAAAACACAGCGCCATCATCACCAGTGGAAACAGCCACCAAAGGGAACCATCGGAAAACTCTGACCAGAACATAGGTATCACCTCCTTTTTAAAGGTCTTTTGGCTACGTAGACGGAGGTACGGCGCAAAAGGATACAGATCCAGCGGAAATATTTTGGATTTTATGCGCCTTAGCTGAGAAAGCGATGGCGGATCGGCTACACTTGTTGAACACGTTTTATTATAAAATTAGAGGTAATATCCCGCTAATTTAGTCGATCTCTCGAACTGTAATTCTGATTGACAAGAACCACGAATATGATACAGTCATTTTAAATGTCACTCAGCTTCAACACCATAAACTAAAACCAAGAGATGGCTGCTTAAAGCCTCCAAAGGTTAAATTTGAATAAAGCGTTGCTGGATGTGGCATTTAACGGACTTCTCGGGTGTTCGTGTATACGGCATTACGAGGAGTCTTTTTTATTTGTTGGCATGACCGGTTAGTTATCTCCGGTGACTTCCTTTTCAAACAAATAATCCGCCAGCGAAATCACTTATCGTCGGATTTTTCGTTGTCTTTCTTCGGCGAAGACCCTTCGCTGCCGTACACTTCAACATAGGCGTTATGCGAAATGCAACCTTTTTCCCAGTGATTTCTCACCTTCTTGCCGATAAATGAATCTGGATATTTGCGCCCGATGTTGCAGCCGGGGCAGATTTTGCTCCATCCTGCCAGAACTTTTTTCATTTCCATGATTGCCTCCTTTCTGCAGACATATTGGTCTGCCATATTAAAGCGCAAAACTTTTCCGGGACTTACCTTCCTTGATTTTCCTCTTAATCTTAACTTTTACGATCATAGTTTCCTCCTCTAAATTCGTTGAACCTATGTCTGGATTTCAGATGAAAGCTTAAGGGGAGCCGGTATTTATTTCAGTGAGAACGGTAAGCTAGAAATCAGGGGCTGGCTCAGTAGTCGAATACGATTAACAGAAAGAATTGATAGCCAGGTAGAGATTCAGATGGGAGAATGAATATCCAGATCAGCGAACTGTTTGAATTTTTATATTTCGGCAGCCATTTCAATGTCAAGAGAAATTCACGTTTGAACAGCAGCTTTTGGGTGCCAGTTCCTACAAATATCATTTATTGCAAAATACTGAAATACGCAAATTATATTTACAGCCATTGACGGTAATTTGACCTCGAACTCCACTAAAGGCTAAATGCGTACAAAATTCAGGTTACTATTGTAAGAAAATATGAATATCTGCATTATCCATAACTTCAAGAAAAGTCAGGTATTCCGCTACAATGACATCATCGAAAATCAAGTCACTTTTTTTAACTCCGAAGGGATCCATCGATCCCCCACATATGTAGATCCGGGCACCCAGCTCTTTAAGTTGTTCTAATTTATCCTGAGGGGGTAAATGTCCGGCTTTTGCCATTTCTTTTCTGGCAAATGAACTGAATGGTTTTTGAATTCCACTGAGTTTTGCATTAAAGTTTTTCTTAAGCACCCGGACGGCCGGACCTTGAAAATATAGGTACACATCAGTTCCACTCAGGGCGGCACTCAATGCCAGCCCAAGCGGTGAAAGAAGCATTTCCAACCCGGGATCGGATATAATCATCGCAAGTTTTTTTTCAGGCTTTTTCAGGTTAACTTTTTTGATATAATACCTTTGGTACGTATTACCGGTCTCCATTTCTACTAAACTATTACCAGTCATACGCGACCAGGCGTTAATATCATTCTCTATTGCTTCAAATTTATCGGTGTTAACCTCTATGATTTCCCCTTCCTGCATATCTTTCAAATTTTTTACCGTATAATACAGGATAAATGGCGTGATTGTTTTCCCCCTCATATCAATGGACCTGTTTGTCGGTATTTTCCCCATTGGCATTACCTCCGAATGTTGATTATGTGTTGCACATCCTATAACAAGTGACGCTAAAGTTACTATACTTAAATGATTAAACATAACTTTCTCCTCGCCATATTTCTAAAAATTGTTTTTTTATATATAGACGAAGAGTTTTCGGAATCATTTTTTATAGTTAACATGGATTTTAGGGTAAGAAAACCGAATATTTTATTGTTAAACTCCTAACCCGGATAAACCGGAACCGAAAAGGTCTCACCCAAAGACGCCAAGATTTAATTAATGCTTTACCTTTGCGGGCTGGCTTTATCCTTTGTCTCCTTTAGGAAATTGGTTGTGCTTCAGGCCTGATGCTGGTACACATCAAGAAAGTTTCATCGCTCATTATCTGTTATCACTCATTTATCCGACTAATTTGACGCGCAATTTGCAGATGATTTTACCTGTCCATCTTAGGAGGATCTGGGATCCGGACTTGCGCGCCGCAGGCCCATTATCCTGCCGAAGGCTATTTTTAAAAAAACCTTATGCAGGAAGACAGGCATCTTATTTTCAAAATCCTCGATTTTCAACCGTTTCACAGATGAATAGAGAAGATGAAAAAAAAAATCAGTCCGAACAAATAGAACAATACCAAGCCGAGGACTTGTCGCTGAAAGGGTATTATGCCATAGGGGCGCTTTCTGTCATCATTGGTATTGTCATAGTCAGCATACTTAACCTGGCGACACCGCATTTTTTCAGCGACAGGTTGGCATACCTGTCACGGCGAACCGGGCTTGCTACCGGAATTGGATTTTATCTGATACTGATTGCCGCTCCGCTTCCCGGTTTACTATTGATCTATGTTTCTTTCCGGATCATGCTGAGTATCATATTGCGGCCCATTTCCAGTTATCTGAATTTAATTACAACGGACCGAAGCCTTCCCGGGGGCCTGAAAGAAAAAGCCGAGCGGCGTCTTTTGAATATTCCTTTCATTTATATTCCCGTAAACTTGGTAATGTGGATCATGATACCGGCCGTTCTTTGTCTTCTGGCCTATTTGACCGACCAGATGGATTTTCGAATGGCAGTGACTATTTCGGCACGGGCCAGTATGGTCGGCCTCATTTCGTCATTTGTGGCCTCTCATCGCATGGAGGCCTACTCCCGAAGAAAGCTTATTCCCTTTTTCTTTCCCCAGGGCAGACTGGTGAACGTGAAAGGCACTTTTCGTATTTCGATTTCACGCCGGATTCAGCTTCTGAACCGGCTGGGAAACGTCGTCCCTTGGATCATCCTGCTGGTCACCCTTGCAACACTGCAATGGGAGGTGAATGCATATCAGATTACATCTTTTGAATACGGGTGGATAATTATCAGGTTTGCCCTCATCCTTTTCGGGATATTTTTTATCATGACCCATGTGCTGAATCGGGTGGGCAGCCGTAATATCACGGAACCCATAAAAGAGATTCTCCGTGTGATAAAGCGGATCCGAAAGGGCCAATTTGATGAAAAGGTTCAGGTGGTTTCAAACGACGAAATCGGGTATACGGGTGACGTCATCAATGAAATGACCGAAGGGCTCAAGGAGCGGGATTTGATGAAGCGGTCCCTGGAGCTGGCAATGGAGGTTCAGCAAAACCTTCTGCCAAAAGAAAATCCCAGGATAAAAGGCCTTGATATTGCAGGGAAAAGTATCTATTGCGATGAAACCGGCGGTGACTATTATGATTTTATAGAAGTTAACGGAGGCCGGCAGGCAAATATTGCAATTGTGGTCGGCGATGTGTCCGGCCACGGTATTCCATCTGCCCTGCTCATGGCTACGGCGCGGGCATTTATCCGGCAGCGGGCCGATCTGCCGGGTGGACTGTCACAAGTCATTTCGGATGTCAATCGCCAGATTGCTGGGGATGTGGAAGAGTCCGGACAATTCATGACACTTTTCTATATGATAGTGGATCAAGACAGCCGATGCCTCGAATGGGTACGGGCGGGGCATGAACCTGGGATCTTCTATGATCCCGCGAGGGGTCTTTTCGAGGATCTGGCCGGGCCGGGGTTGGTGCTGGGCGTAAACAGCGAATGGAAATATGTGACAAATCGCAAAGAAGGACTTAAGGAAGGGCAGATCATTGTTTTGGGAACCGACGGCATCTGGGAGGCGCAAAACCCGGCAGGGGAAATGTTCGGGAAAGAAGCCATTTGCAGAATAATTCGAGAAAACGCAGACGTCGAAGCTAGCGCGCTGCTTGATGCTATCATCGACTCTCTCGATCGCTTCCGGGACGGCTTCAACCTCCAGGATGATGTCACACTGATCGTTGTAAAGATTGGAAAAGCCTGAAATAGGGACAGCATTCAGAGGAAATGTTGAATAATACCTCCGCCCACTACAGTATTGCCTGTATAGAATACAACCGACTGACCGGGCGCAACAGACATTTGCGGTTCTTTGAAAATTACTCTGATTTTGTCGTTGCCATGGGGGAAAACAGTTGCAGGGGTTTCATCTGGAATTGAAATATCCCGCAACTGATTATGCCAGAGCCCGAAGTGCTTTAATGATTTGCCGATCTTCCTGGTTTTGGGGGAGGGTGAGGCGCGCGCTAACGGCTGCAACAAAATCTTCCATAGATAGAGAGAGGTTGTGTTGCTTCAAAGTGATAATCATCCGGTTGCCTCTGCGTTCAAGACCGGGAGGGTCTTTTTTTTCTTGCACGGCAAATGCAGATAATTGGAAACTCCACATCAGTCTCGGTTGTTGTGCTTTGGGCGGCACTTTCACACCCATGTCATCTGCGTGCGTGGCATACTCTGAGGTAATATGCCAGATTTGCGCCCGAAGCGGATAGGGTCCAACTATTGTTTTAATTTTAGTGTTGAGGCCCAGTGCCTCCCACTTTTTACGTACCATAGCCTGCCGGGTGCGCCATTGCTTTAGCACTTTTTCAGTGGACAAATGGGCCCGGTTTTGAACCTGTCGTTGATTAAACTCAGCTATGCTGGAGAAACCTGCCGCCAGAGCTTCAAGCGTGTTATCAAGACAGGCTTCATTGTATGCCTCGTCACTGTCGAAATGAGCCACCATATCGCGGACGGTCCATCCTTCACAACGTGTTGATGCTCCCCATTGCGCTGGACTCAGCGAAGTGAAAAATGCATTCAACCTGGCAATCTCTTCATCTAGCGTGGAAAATGGATCTGCCTCGGGCAAATCGAATTTTTGCTGTGCCATATTGATTACCTCCTTTTAACCTTACAGATCCCCGAGCAGCCCTCCCTGAAGTCAACGAAACTCAGCTTCGTAGAAACAAAAACCGGGTTTCGCCGCATCTCTAATATTGGAGATTTCGGAGAAAAATGGAAAAATTGTATTGGATTTTTAGTCAGGTTTTTTTGATTCTATATAAACCGGTTTTCGATCGCAGGCAAGTGTGCCCGCTTCGTTCCGGTAAAAATCACAACCGTCATCCAGCACTTTTTTCAAGCTGGCTCTTGCGCGATGGAGCCTTACTTTTACATTTTCAAGCGAGATCTCGAGAATATCGGCTATTTCCCTGTTTTTAAATCCCTCGAGTTCACTGAGAACCAGAACCGATCTATGGTCAGGCGCAAGCCTGTCGATATATTCCCTGACACACTGGCTCATTTCTTTGCGGATAACCTTCTGGTCCGGGGGAGGGTCCATATGGTCGAACGAGTCGTTTCTGTCCGCAACTATTGTTTCATCTATCAGTGAGGTGTTCTCAGACGAACGTTTAAATGAGGCAGACCGCAATTTGTCGATCGCCGTGTTGGTGGCAATCCGGTATATCCAGGTAGAAGGTTTTGAACGTCCTTTAAAACTGTCAAGACCGCGACTAACCTTGGCAAAGACTTCCTGGGCGATGTCCTCAGCATCCTGATTTCCGAGCAACCGGCGCAGATAGTGAACTATTTTCGGCTGGAATTCCTTATAGATTTCTTTGAAATCAGGTTTTTCGCGCATTAACTGGCTCCACCGAGCGATGCTGGATCTTTTTATAAGGTCACACATTTAATATGATTTTCTGCCTCTGTTGGCAATACCAATTTTTATATTGGCGATCCATCCGTTGATTTTATCATTTCAATGTTGTGACCTTAAATCCTATTTACTGATTCTGATCGGATTCTTTCCTATGCCTCGATGGTCTCCGAAGTAAGAACCTGACCGGTACCGAAAGAAACTGACGTTTCCGCCCGGGTTGCTGATGAAATCATTTTGTAGCTTTGCAGCAAGCGCTTGCCAAGGATCATGGAGAGACGTTTGAAAAAAATCAGTCCATTATCGGAATTTTTTTCCAGAACCGCTTGAAGCTTTTCACCATCCAGTTTAAGTAGATTCGTTGAACTCAAACATTCGGCGGTCGCTGAATATGCTTCCCGACCGATCAGGCTTGACCAGCCAAAAGCTTCGCCTGCCTTGTTTACGATATAAACGACACTCCCGGCATCATCAATACTGAGTTTAATCTGACCTCTGGTCATTATATAAAAGTGATTCGCAGGGTCCCCGGTGCGAAAAAGCATGTCGCCCTGGTTATAAAATTCAGTAACCGCTAAATTCATGATTTCTCCCACAAATTCTTTGTTCATTCCCCAGAATATGTCTCCTTGTTTGAAGTACATGGTTTACCTCCTTTAACGGATAGTTGATTAGTTGGATGGTTAATTAATCCGCGAGCAAATGGGAAATATTTTTAGCCTCATTCGAGATGCTACAACAACGCCCGCAAGTCCGCGGGTAATGCTTCACCAAATTCAAATGTTGCTAAAGCTTTTTCGATAGAAGATGCAATGGCAGGTCAGATCGATTATTAAGACAGGATGTTGATTCAATGTCGATTCATGAGTCAGATCAGATTAGTTCGACAGGTGTCCGAGTTGAATTAAGAAGAAAATCAGTGACAAATAGAGCTCAATTGGTTTTAAAGCTTTATGGCCTTAATCTAATGTTGCACCGATTAATGTCAAGTAAAAGCTTCCAGTTCATGACTCACGGTCTAAAACAAAATACGATTTAATTTATTTCTCTATAGATTGTAAGATTCAGTGGGAAGCTTTTACATGAAATTTTTCCTTAAGTTCGCCGAAGGCGAGCGCTCCTCGAGCGAAGCGTTCCTCCCCGTAAAAGACGACGGGATCTTCGACAAGCATAGCGATCGTGGGGTTATACCCCACTCACTTCTTTGCCGCAATGCTTGCATACATTGGCCCGTTTTTTGATTATTTCGGCACAAAATGGGCATTCGCGGGTAAAATGCTTCGCATGTATCTTTGATATGGCTGCATCAACCTCTTTTTGGACCAGTTCATTGCCAAACTTTACATTCTTCAACGGCTCAATGGCTTCAACTTCGCCGATATCGCCGATCATTTCAGCGGCTTTTTGTCTAACCCGGTTCGGATGCGATGGGTCCAGCAGGATTGTCAGTACGGTCGGGCCGTCCTTTCTGACAAAACATTCGGCCAGCATGGAAAACCCGTTCTTGATGGCCTCTTTTATGGCCTCCTGTTCGGCTAAAATTTGATCGTCAATAATCTGCCCGCGGCCCCCCTGGTTGCTAAAGACTGGAATCAGCTCGAACTGCTCCGTGCCGGGATAATTCATACAGCGATAGGAGGCGGTATGTGCGTAGTTTTCTTTCATATTATCCCAGCCCTGCTTGTACAGCGAACAGTCATCGTTGAAGCATAAATACAGGTAGGGGGTGCCCCAGCCGAGGCCGTCTCCCACCGTGATCGGCGGAACTTCCCAGAGGTTCATTTCCTCTCCGCAATGCGGGCATTGGGGTTTCTTTTGCTCGAGAATACTTTCTAAAACTTGTTCGCGGGTTTCAAACATTCACTTTCTCCAAAATCGTATTATATTGAGGAATATCCTGATATAGGATTCTTCCATGGTTGTTTTTTTTTAGCGATAACGTAAGTTGCATCGGTATAAATGTCAATGAATCCGAAGATGAATAAGAGGAAAAAATGCAAATAAAGCAAATCAGACTGGTTAAAATGGCGAATTTCTGTTACCTGGTTGGAGACGAAGACTCCAAAACCTGTGCTCTGATTGATCCGGCATTCGAAACCGACCGGATCCTGGCGCAGGCAGACGATCTGGGTTACAGGGTGACCCACATTATCAACACCCATGGACATTCGGATCACACGGCCGGCAATGATACCATAAAAGCAGCCACCAATGCCAAATTGCTGATTCACGCCGATGACGCCGGGCGTCTGGGCAAGGTGTTGCACAGCACGTTTTCCCGGGTGCTTGGTGGCAAAGGCTCGCCCCGAGCTGATGTGTTGCTGAAAAACAACGATATTATCCAAATCGGAGAGGTCCGCTTAAAAGTGCTTCACACCCCCGGGCACACTGCGGGAGGTATTTGCCTTTACAGCGAGGGGCATGTTTTTACCGGAGATTCCCTGTTCGTGGGAGCGGTCGGCCGAACCGACCTGCCGGGCGGATCCATGAAGCAGCTGATAAATTCCGTTCATGAGAAGATTTATACGCTGCCCGGCAACACCGTCGTCTGGCCGGGACACGATTACGGACCGATGCCTTCCTCGACAGTACAACAGGAAAAAGATACCAATCCGTACACCCGCCGGTAAAACACGATCGAGGCCGGCGATCTGGTCGTTAATGAGTTTATATTTATTTTTAAGAAATTGATCCGCCTGACCTTCGATAAAACAGATTTATTCAACACTCAGAGACCAGTTTACAACCCTGAATGTACTGATTCCTCAGGGCGGATTAATTAGAAAGGAACCCAGCAATGGTTGAAGTGCGTATTGAGCAGCCAGACGATATTGACGCCGTGCGTCTGGTTAACGATCAGGCATTCGGTCAGCCCGATGAAGGGCGCATTGTCGATAAATTGCGTAATTCATGCGAAGAAATAATTTCTTTGGTGGCAATTTCAAAAAATCAAATCGTGGGTCATATCCTGTTCAGCCCGGTAACTATAGATAATAAAGGCAGCGTAATTGAAGGTATGGGCCTGGCACCGATGGCGGTGTTGCCGGAATTTCAAAACCGTGGGATTGGGTCTGAACTTGCAACCGAAGGCCTTCGACTTATCAAGCGCATGAAATGCCCATTCGTGATTGTTCTGGGACATGATCAGTATTATCCGCGTTTCGGGTTTCAAACAGCCTCGAAATATGGGCTGCAATGCCAGTGGGATGGAGTTCCGGATGAGGTTTTTATGGTACTGATATTAAATGCGTCAACAATGAACGATGTGTCCGGGGTTGTGAGATACAGATATGAATTTAATGAGGCAATATAATTCCTGAATATTGCATGAAAATTAATGGAAGATGGAGGATTAATCCTGTGCCTGGCAGAGCGCTTATTATCGGGAATTCAGATGGAATTGGTTTGGCAGCTACTATCGAGCTAAGGAAAAGGGGATGGAAGGTCGTCGGTATTTCGAGAAGCGAGTCGATAATAAAAGATCCATCTTACAAACATATTGTGGCTGATGTTCAGGATGAAGAATTTGTAGGCCGTCTAAATTCAATTCTGGAAAAGGGACCGATTGACCTGTGTATATTCTGTGCCGGAATCGGTGAGTTGCTGGATATTTCGAATATGGAACCTGAGGTAGGAATCTTCAATGTAAATCTGATGGGTATGGTGAAGACAGCATCATGTGTGATTCCACCGATGGTCCAAAATGGCCAGGGCCATTTCATCGGCCTTTCCAGTGTTGCCGATGAAATGCTGTCCCCTGAAGCTCCCAGCTATCATGCGTCCAAGGCAGGATTTTCGAACTACCTTGAAGGACTGGCACTCGCATTGAAGCCCAGGGGCGTTACCGTATCCAATGTGCGATTTGGATTTGTGGACACCAAAATGGCAAAGGGCGATGTGAAGCCCTTTATGATGGGCGTCGATCGGGCCGCGAGACACCTGCTTAAATGTATCGATAAAAAACCGATTCGATATACCGCACCGTGGATCGTGATTCCGCTGGTGAAATTTCGTGGCTGGATAATGAGATTGAGCACATTGTTCAATAGACGGTTGGCTTGAAAATAGAACAGCTTACAACGTTGGGACTAAATTATCTCAGAGCAAATTCATAATTTAGAGAAATTAATGCGTCTAGCCATTGAAGAAGCCAGGGTCTCTTTAAGAGAAGGCAACAGTGGTTTCGGCGCCGTTATTATCAAAGGGCGCGACGTTATCTCGAAAGCCCACGATACGGATAAGACATCCGGTGATCCGACACAACATGCTGAGATGAACGTCATAAGATCTGCTGCTGCCGAATTTGGCGGAGATCTGTCGGACTGTGTACTGGTATCAACCCATGAACCCTGCCCAATGTGTTCAACCGCCATTTTATGGGCCGGGATTTCTGAGGTCGCTTATGGGTATCCGATAAAAGAGGCCATCGAGCAGGGGTGCAAGCGAGTTGATTTATCATTAACAGAAATTTTTAATCGTGCCGCAAAAAAAATTGTTGTGCACGAGAATGTTCTGCATGAAGCGTGTGCAATACTATATAACAGGGCAGTCAGGGGCAGTATTGATCAATTACGTGGTGCGGATGAAAAAAGACTGAAGCGATTGGCCCGTGATTTATCCGAAAAAAGATTGAAGTGGTTTTCTAATCATTGCTCATCTTTTGCCGGTTCAAACGAAGATATTCTCGAGGCCGGGTATCGAGTATTTCTAAAAAAGTTAAGAATCACACAAGATCAAGCTGATATCGCAAGTTGTGATAACACGAGCCTTGTCCTTCATTCTAAAAATTTTTGTCCTACCCTTGAAGCATGTAAAATACTTGGTCTTGATTCCCGCTTTGTGTGTCGACATTTGACCGAAGCGCCCACGACCGATCTGCTTCGCCAGGTGCACCCGAAGCTTCGATTCAGCAGAAACTATGATAAATTGAGACCTCGCTCCAATTACTGCGAGGAAATGATTATTTTAGATGAGTAAATCAGCATTAGATTACCGATGTAACTGATATAAACTAAAATATTTTTAAAACTGTTTGGTTCCGGCTTGGCCGGATTAAATAAAGGAGATTAATAATGAACTATCAAAAAGCAACACTGCCGGAAAAAGCTGTAAAAGCAGGGTCTACCCCAAGTATGACCGAAGAAACCGTGGTTCCCGGAATATTGAAGAAACACCTGGCGCCCAAGGGTAAATTCGGTTATCTGGTGGTTGAAGCAGGTTCCCTGCAATTTGTCTGGGAAGATGAGGCGGATAATGTTCTGGATGCCGACCCGCAACATCCGATTGTCATTTTCCCGGAGCGATATCACCATGTGTCGATAACCGGGCAGGTCCGATTTCGGGTCGAGTTTTATGACGTCGGAGGCATTGATATTGCCGACAGCTTAAAAAAGCAGGGTGAGCGGCCGGGGGAAGATTACATTCAAACTTAGAGAATCTGGTCCATTGAGCTATCACTGATCAAACTGGCTTTGCCGTAAAAAATACCGAATACCGCGGAATGATGGAATCGTGGAATGCTGGAAGAATGGATGGTTCAGAAGGATAGCCCGTTTGAATTGGGAGGATTAAATATCGCGTTACAAGGAAGCCTTGAACCCTGAACTCTGAACCTTATAACCCTTATTAATATGAACAACTCAGAAAAGAAAAAATCAGAACTCGAGAAAGCGGGCGCAGATCTGCTGGATTTTGCCGTTGATCGTGAAGACGTAAAATGGCTGATGGATCGATTACCGACGGAAGCCGATATCAAGCCGGTTACGGTTGAATACGAGCTTCAGATACTGAAAATTATCGGCGTCGGCTGGAGCCTGTCTTACTATTTGGGAAACAGCTCTCAGAAAACTGAATTGCTCGAAAAATACTGGGGGGCGATTAATGAATTCTCCCGGGGCATATCGACAACAACCGCGTATATGATCGGTCAAAATATCGATTATTTTCAAATATTAAAAGATCGGCTGGATACCTATGTGGCTGCTCTGTCCAAGAATCCGGATGCACCGGAACCGGCCCTTGTGATCGGGCCTGAATTTGCAAGGATTTGCGGCAATGTGGATGACATATTCACATTTATGACCGGCTCCAAGATGTTCATTTCAACAATCAACAAAGTTAAGGCCTACCTTGAGGCGATAAAGTTGAGATGATCTGTCAATTTTTGATTAAATCATTTCCAAAAGCTGCTATAGTGGCTGCGATATCCTTGTTCGCCATTATGGCCCTGGCAATCCATCCTTAAAATCCCGGAGTTGCTCAAATGAACGAATTTTTATCCAAACAATACGGTAAAGATGAAGTCGATCGAATTATCCGGCGGGCCCTGAGAATGAAGAAGGAGGATTCAATTAACCATCAGGAGTTGATTGATACGGCAAGAGAATTCGGCATCGATCCTCAGACTCTTGAGACCGCTATTGAAAAGGACAAAGAAGCATTCGAAAATGAAAAAGCTCGAAGAACACGGCTGCTGCGCCGCAAGGCCCGCTTTCACCGCCACCTTTGGAGCTATATTATCGTGATTGGCGCTTTGTTGTTGATTAATATAGTGACACCGGGACCGTGGTGGTTTCAATGGCCCGGCCTCGGTTGGGGTATTGGTTTGGCTTTCAATTTTAAGGCCGCTTACTTTCCGATTCAAAAAGGTATGTCAAGCGAAGACAGTGTTATCGTTCCGTAAAGTACCTTTTTTTTATATGTTCCAGCCCAGGCTTGTAAGGTCTTAGCTCGGTTTGATGAACGCTCACAGCATTATGAAATTCGGGAAAAGTTTGACTACTAGATTAGCTGTTTTGAAACAAAGCCGTCCGGCTAAATCTAATCTCCGGCCTATCGCAGACTCGTAAACCGTTATTTTGCGCTATCTCAATCGTTTTATCAAGCGCTTCAGCCGTAACATGCATCTTGGGCTCGGCAATTAATATTTTTCCTTTGGATGTCAAATTCGATTTCAGTTGCAGAAAAAAATGGCTTTTATCACTGACTTCGTGAACCATCCAAAAAGCCAGGATAAAATCTACCGGCTGCCGAATTCCGATCGTGTCCGCTTCACAGCGGTGGGGCATGATTCTATCCGAAACACCGGACCGCCGGGCTCGCTTGAGCATGACATCCAGCATTTTCTGCTGCAGATCTACCGCAATGACCTTTCCGTTTGCACCGACCAATTTCGCCATACCTATTGAAAAGTAGCCCATGCCGCAGCCTACATCCATGGCCGTCATTCCCTCCTTGATATAGTCAGCAAAGATTTTACGAGGGTTATGAATTAGTTTGCGAACGGGGTTATCAAAAGTATAAGCCAGCCACCAGGGGCATACATGATGATTGTGGGAAGATAATTGGGTTTGAGTTGTCATGGCCGCGGCCTCCCTTTTTTTATTGAAGATTGATCCGCCTCAGGCGGAGTGGAATTCTATCACTGTTAATCGTGCTCTTTCGGAAACTAACTAGAATATAGATGATTCAGATGTGGGATGCTTTTCTGAGATGTAAATATGTGTAACAGTTTGTAACACTCGAATTGATTGTGATCAAAATGGCATAAGTATTTATTTCTTTTAAAAGTGAATTCTAAATTGGTATTCTTTCGATTTTAAAAGGGACAGAGCGAAGCGACATCCATCAATCTTCAATCTTCATTTTTCAATTCTCCGCCGCAGGCGGATCCGGGTTAGGTAATGGTTGGATACAACTCAAGCAATCGATTTCCCAGCATTTCCGCCAGGCGTTTGAAAAGCAGGGCCTCGTTTGCAGAGTTTTTTTGCAGCAATTCCAGAAAACTGTTTCGATCGAATTTGAGTAATTTTGCAGATTCCCTGCATTTTGCCGATGCGGAAAAATCATTGCGGCCGACCAGGCTCGACCAGCCAATTACCTCACCCGGATGTCTTGCCATATATACCACCGGTCCGGTTTTGCCCAGGCTTAGCTCAACACGCCCTTTGATTAATACATAGAAATGCCGGGCGGCGTCTCCTGCGTTAAACAGGGTCTCGCCTTCGTCCAGAGATAATTTTTCTGAAATCTCCATGGCTTCGAGGGCAAATTCTTTGCCCATGCCCAAAATAAAATCACCCATTTTAAAAACCATGACGGCACCCCTTTCTTCTATTGATATTTAAAATAGTGCTGAATCCTATTTTGTCGATGCAAAATAGCGGGCATGGCATGCTGCACAATTTGGGCGAGCTGCTTCAATTGAGAAAATCTCCCTCTTCAAAAAATAAAATAGAAGTGGATTTGAAACCACTCCTGCTATAGTAGTTACTGATTTTTTTGAGTGGGTCGCGCTCCCATGAAGCGATCGTTTGGCGGGACTTCATGCGCCGGTACTATTTACTAGGTTCCGAGCCCAAATTATCCGGCTGTGAGTTTGACCCACTCGGGGGAAGACCACTATGAGCGAATTCATTAACCTGCCAAACCGGTCGTCCGGCTGTTTTCATTAAATTTCTCGCTCACAAAGTGATGAACTTTTTACGGTTTTGGCTCAACATTGCTATCCAGCATGTCTTCAATAATTTCGTAACTTAAAGAGACCGAATTGCAGATTCGGTGCCAGAAATATTGGAGAAAGAAAAAAAGGGGGGGGTAACGCTAACTTTCTTGAATTAAAGGTATTTTTATTCTATTGCAAGGAGGTTGGTATTCTCTAAGGGTCAATAATAAACGAATAAACTGTAAAACCAATCGACACCTTCACCGAGCAAGTGTTTATCTTGTTGACAGTTGATGAAAATAAAAAATGAGTCCATTCAAGAATGATACGGATTTTCCAAGCTTGACTTGCTCCTTGGTCGTGCGCGGCAAATTGATAATGATTTGATCATTGCGGTTACCAATTGTTACGGATAGTTACATCTCGGAAAAGCATCATCCGCCTAAATAGCTTATATTCTATTTTTAAGATATCAGGCTGTTAAGCTCGAGCCCTTGAAATTTTGCCCTCTGGTGTTATAATATACCTACCGTTCGGTAGAATTCTACTTGACAATATCGGCATCTTTATCTAAAAAAGACCTTTTTTAAAATTTTGGAATATTTAATTTATGCAAGACACAAGCGAAATCAACACCCTGGAAGTCAATTCCAGGGGACGTTTATTGGAAACCGCCACCGAGCTTTTTGCCGAAAAAGGCTATGCCGGTGCTTCGGTGCGTGAAATCGTTGAAAAAGCCGGTGTCAGCAAACCGGTTCTCTACTATTATTTTAAAAGCAAAGAAGGGCTGTTTTATGCCATCCTGGAGTGGGCAGCCGCCGTCCAGCAGAATATTTTGAATGAAATTTTCGAAGCCAGGGGCACGGTCTTGGAGCGATTTATTTTTCTATATCGCCGGGTTTACGAAGGGATTCATCAATACAAGAGCCTGTACATCATGATCCATGGCCTAATTTACGGTCCCCCCGAGGGGGTTCCCGAATATGATTTTGCCAGCTTTCAGCGTTGCATGCTGGATGCTGTTAAACGGATCTACGCTGAAGGTTTGTCATCAGGTGATATCCGTAAGGTCGATGCAGAGGAGGTCGCATTTCTGGTGCTCGGTCTGATGGATTTCAGCTTAAACATGGATATGATCCTGCCCGAGCTGGCGGACTCGCAGCGTCCTGAACGGCTATTGCGGCTTGCCTTTGAAGGATTAAGCAAAGAGTAAATCTCCTTTAATTCTAAATGCTTAAGAAATTATAATTTAATTTCAGCTGATCAGAGCCAAAAAAATATTTTCATGATTCTTTTTTCAGTTTTTTCGATAAATAGCTAAAACGCTTCGTGTTGGAGTCCTAATCTGACAGCCAACAAATGGCAACATGCAAAGTTAAGGTATATGTATCAAATGAAGATCATAAATAATTTTCTAACAATCGTTTTTGCGGCGCTACTGTTAGCAACAATGGCCTTGACAGGTTGTAAAGACAGAGAAAGTATAGCCAATACCGAAGGCAGCTCCAGCCAACCGCCGGCAATTCCGGTTTCCGTGGTCGTCGTAAAACCGGTTGCCATGCGGGATGTCGTTTTTCTGCCCGGTGAGACCGAGGCCTATGAGGATGTTAAGGTGGCGGCCAACACCAGTGGCCGGGTGGAGTGGATCGGGCTGCGTGAAGGCCAGGAGGTGAAAAAAGGGGATCGATTGGCCAAAATAGATGTCTCCGCCCTCAAAGCCTCCCTGGAACATGCCAAGGCGGCTTACAAACTGGCCAATGATCTTTGCGAGAGGCGCCGCCGGCTTTATGAAAACAAAATTATCGCCCAAGAAGAGCTGGATCAGAGCGAAACCCAACTTAAACTGGCGGCAGCTGACCTGGCGCAAGCCAAGGTCAGGTACTCCCATGGTTTTCCGGAGTCTCCCATTACGGGTATCATCAACCACCTATACGTGGATGTGGGAGAATATGCGGAATTGGGCAAGCCGATTGCGGACATCGTCAATATCGATCGAATCAAGATCAATGTCCGGGTGCCGGAGCTTGATGTTCGCTATGTTCACAAGGGGCAAACGACCCCGATTAAAATTGATGCCTTTGCGGACCGCACCATCCTTGGGACGGTTGCCTTTGTGGCGTTTAAAGCAGATCCCGCCACCAAAACCTTTCTGGTAAGATCGGTCATCGACAACCCTGATCATGACATTCGTCCGGGCATGATCGGCCGGGTGGCCTTTGTGCGCCGCAGCATACCCGATGCGATTTCTGCGCCGCTGTTTGCCATTGTCGACAAAGGCGGGGAGCGGATTGTTTTTGTGGAAAAAGACGGTGTGGCCGAGTCGCGGGTTATTTCCATCGGTGTGATTGAAGTGGATCGGGTGCAGATCACCAGCGGATTGAATGCCGGCGATCATCTGATTGTCAGGGGACAAACGGAAGTCGAAGACGGCATGAAGGTGATTGCTAAATGATTCTCAATCAGGCTGCGCTCAAAAGACAGGCAACGGTTCTGGCCCTGCTGGTCATCATTGTCATTGCCGGTATATACTGTTACGTCACATTGCCCCGCGAGTCGTTTCCGGATATTACGATCCCGTATGTATTTGTTACCACCAACTACGAAGGTGTCGCTCCCGAAGACATGGAGGAGCTGATCACCATTCCCATCGAACGCAAGCTCAAAGGCATCGACAATGTCGAAGAAATCCGATCCACCTCGGCCGAGGGCATGTCGACGGTCGCCATTAAATTTTTACCCAAGGTGGATCTGGATGATGCCGTCCAGAAGGTCCGGGACAAAGTGGACCAGGCCAAAAATGATCTGCCGGCCGATCTGGCCGATGATCCGGTCATCCAGGAAGTTAACTTTTCCGATATGCCGGTTATCCGGGTGGTCCTGTCAGGTCCCCTGAGCCTGCGCCGGCTGCAGAATCTGGCGGAAGATTTGCAGGATGAAATCGAATCCATTACCGGGGTCCTGGAAGCCCGCATCACCGGTGGCTTGGAGCGCGAAATCCACGTCGAATTCGACATCGATCGGGTTGCCGCCTATAACGTGCCGTTTTCGAGCATTATCAATTCGGTGACCCGGGGCAACGTCAACATGCCCGGCGGCAGTATGGATATCGGCGAAGCCAAATATCTGGTGCGGGTCCCCGAGGACTTCAAGCACCCGTCTGAAATTTTTTCAATCGTGGCCTTTGTGCGGGATGGCAAGCCGGTGTATCTGCGCGATGTGGCGTTCATCCGGGATGCCTATAAAGATCCGCTGACCCGCAGCCGGATCAATCAGGAAAAAAGCGTCACCATTGCCGTATCCAAGCGCAGTGGCGAAAACATTGTGCGGGTGACCGATGAAGTCAAGCGGATCGTCGAGCAAATGCGGCCCCAGCTGCCGCAAACCCTGAAAATTGACCTGACGGCCGATATGTCAAGCGACGTGCGGCTGATGGTGGCCGATCTGGAAAACAATATTATTTCCGGTCTGATCCTGGTGTTGTGCGTCATACTCGCTTTCATCGGGGGGCAGTCGGCCATTTTTGTGGCCCTGGCTATACCATATTCCATGTTTATCACCTTTGCTCTGCTGACCGGTTTTGATGTGACGTTGAATATGGTGGTGCTCTTTTCGTTGATTCTGGCCCTGGGCATGCTGGTGGACAACGGCATTGTGATCGTGGAAAATATATATCGGCACATGCAGCAGGGTAAAACGCGGCAGGAAGCCGCCCGGATCGGTGCCGATCAGGTGGCCTGGCCTGTGATCACCTCCACCCTGACCACCCTGGGCGCTTTTTCACCCATGATGTTCTGGCCGGGCATCATGGGCGAATTCATGGGATACCTGCCGATGACGCTGATCATGGCCTTGAGCGCTTCGCTGTTTGTGGCCCTGGTGATTAACCCGGTTCTTTCCGCGCGCTACCAGAAGGTCAAGACAGCCAAACCGGGCAAAAAGAAGAATCCTAAAGAACCCCTGATTAAGCGGGTATACATTTCGATATTGCAATGGTGCCTGGGCCACCGATGGGTTGTCGTGCTGTCTGCTTTCGTGATGCTCATCGCCAGTATTACAGCCTTCATCCTTTTTGGCAAAGGTACTGAATTTTTCCCGGAGACCGAACCCAAACGCGCCTATGTCAACATCAAAGCGCCGGAAGGCACCAACCTGGATACTTCCGACAAACTGGTGGCCCAGGCCGAAAAAATCGTATCCGAATATGAAGACATCCGTTTCGTGATTTCCAATATCGGCGCCATGGGAGGCGATCCCTTTTCCCAGGGCGGCACCGGCACCCACATCAACCGCGTGGTGCTGGACTTCAGAGACTTTCACGACCGCTCGCGACCGTCTTCTGAAATCATTACCGAAGTGCGCCAGAAAACGCTAAATACCATCAAAGGGGCCGAAGTACAGGTCGAAAAAGAAGAAGAGGGTCCGCCCACCGGCATGCCCATCAGTATTGAAATTACCGGCGAAGACATTCTCAAACTGGGAGAGCTGGCCGGCCGGGTACGCAAGGAAATCCGGGATATAGCCGGACTGGTGGATTTAAAGGACAATTTTGTCAAAGGCAAGCCCGAAATCCAGGTCCGGGTTGACAAGGAAAAGGCCGCCCTAATGGGGTTAGATACTTTTACCATTGCCTACACCGTTAAAGCCGCCATCAACGGCGTCAAGGCCGGCGTCTACCGTGAGGGCAAAGATGAATACGATATTATTGCCCGTCTGCCGGAACGCGATCGCCGCTCCATCGAAAGCCTCAAGCGCATTACGGTTTCCGGGCCCCGCGGAGAGCCGATTCCGCTGACAACTTTGGCTGAAGTTGATTTGGGCAGCGGCATCGGCGCGATCATGCGCCTGGATCAAAAACGGGTGGTTACCATTACCGGAGATGTATCCGGCCGCCTGGCCAACGAAATTATTAAAGATATCGATGCCCGGCTGCAGCAAAAAATAAAATGGCCCCGGGGTTATGCTTACCGCTTCAGCGGTGAGCAGGAAGAGCAAGCCAAGGCCCAGGCTTTCCTGGGCAAGGCTTTTTTTGCCGCCATAGCCATCATTTTGCTGATTCTGCTGACCCAGTTCAACTCCTTTGTCACTCCCTTTATCATTTTAACATCGGTGATTCTGTCACTGGTCGGGGTGTTTATCGGCCTTCTGGTGACCGGAACTGCCTTTGGCATCATCATGACCGGCATCGGTGTCATCAGCCTGGCCGGAGTCGTGGTGAACAACGCCATTGTTCTGATCGATTATTACAACCAGCAATTGGCCAAAGGGCTGACCTCCTATGATGCCCTGATGCGTGCCGGATCGATCCGCTTTCGCCCGGTGATGCTGACCGCCATTACCACCATTTTAGGGCTGCTGCCCATGGCCACCGGCGTCAGCTTTGATTTTCGCAAAATGGCGCTGGATATCGGCGGCGAGTCTTCCCAGTGGTGGGGCCCCATGGCTGTGGCCGTGATCTTCGGACTGGGCTTTGCCACATTGCTGACGCTGATCGTCGTGCCCGTGCTCTGTTCCCTGGTCGACAGTGTGAAGAACCGCAAGCGCAAGGTGCGGGCTCAAAAAAAACGTGATTTAAAGACTGCCTGATTGTTTAAATTTGGACACCCCGGTGAAATAGTCTGCGCATTGCACAGGGCCAGCAGATTTGCGCTGATCTTCACAGATTGTAAAATATCTGTTGAAAAGATATAAATAGTTTTCCTTGACACACTGTACAAAATAAATTAATTTTATTGATATTTGTACAAGTTGTGGAGGTGGTATTATGAAAGAAGCCGTATTGAAACTAAATTTAAGTGAGGCTCGAGCCAAGCTGACTCAGTTGGACAAGCTTCTAAAGCCTGGAGAGTCATTGCTGGTCAATAAGAGGGGCAAGCCATATGCCCGGATTGAGTTACTGGGGAATATTGATAAGTACGCGCAAGTTTTAGAATCGATTGAAGCCCTACCAGAGGCACCGCAGGAGCTGCTTCCAGTGGCCGAGAACTACAAATCCATATTATACGGAAGTGATCGTGAAAACGCTTAAAGGCTTACATGCCGTATATTGTGACGCTAGTTTTTTTGTCGCCTTATTTTCAAAAAAAGACATTAAACACAAACGGGCATTAGAACTTTTTAAAGAAATCAAAGCGGAACGAATCGCGATTCACACTTCCTGGTTTGTCATCTCGGAATCGATGACGGTTCTTCGTTATCAGTATGGCTATACTGAAGCGCTGAGTTTCAACCAGTCAATTGATCTTTATAAGGTTCATCGGTCCACGGAAAGCCAACATCAGCAGGCAATCGCAGTATTCAATCTTTTTAACAAAGATAAAAAAATCTCTTTTGTAGATGCCCTCACGCGGGTCCTCATTTTCGGCGAGCTCAAAAAAATGCCGGCGTTGTCTTTTGATAGTGATTTCAGGACTCTTGGTCTGACTACCATTTCTTGAAAATTATTCGGTCGCATACGGTTTATAAATTATATCAATGGAAGTTAAAGAAGCTGTCGCCAGCCGCCTCAGCATTCGCCGATATGCTGAATCATCGATCCCTCCCGAACACACGGAGATGCTTATCAGGGCACTGCAATTGGCCCCTTCGGCCAACAATGGGCAGAACTGGGAGTTTGTCTTTGTCGGCGATGCGGAAATAAAGCACCGCCTTGTCGGCCTTCGAAAAGTTTATATACCAAAATCATTACGGCCGCCGCTGGAGCCCTAATGACCTAAGTTGAGCGTTTCAAATTTCAAAAGTAGGGTTGAACTGCTTTAATTAACGATAGGCAGCATTCGTCAATGCGAATCACCTGTTGCTCTGCGCGGTGAGCTTTGAGCTTCCAGCCTTCAACCTCGATCTACTCAACGCGAACACGTTGAGTATTCCTTGACTTATCAGGAACTTCTGCTACAGTAAATCTTATCTGAACATATGGAATATGCATTCGTCCTTTACCCCTTGAATAAGGATAGGGAATGAGTCAGCGTAATAAATATATCCCGCCTCAAAAGTTGAGAGTGGGATTTTTTGTCCGATGATCAAGATTTGACGGGATTCATCTTTCAAAATAGTATTGCGGAACTTTCTATTGATATCGGGCATTTTTTCTTAAAATTATCAGAATCTATATGTTCTGTGACAGGAGAGAGTACACTATGTTTGAAGTTGATAGAAGCATAGTAGTCGTGCGACCAACACTAGCATTCCATGATTGGTACATATCACTGCCGGACTCCCCAAAAGAAACTTTTGCGGGATTGCGTGAATACACTCACTCATATATGTATTGGTATTAATTTACTATTTAATTTTAAATTTGGATTTTCATTGTTGATATTGCGACTTTTTTCACACTACTCAATGGCACAAGTCTTTGCGGACGTATGAACCACGAAAAGGTGAGGTGGCGAAATGACAACAGATGCGGAAGTTTTTTTTCACGAGGCACTGAATGTAAATCAACACCTTATTGAGGCCACGAGCGATCCCACACGCGAGCAGGCACGCACTCTCGCATTGCGAAGAAAACAACTAAGGAAACAGAATGCGGAACTCCAAAAACGGCTCGATCAACTCCTATATGGAAATTTGCGTTTCGATCCGCCGTCGTCTGCGCGACGCTTTCGATCGCAATTTGCATATCCGCCCTGGCACTATATCTGCTTCTGACCGAGACAATGACTGAATGGCTGCGCCACAGATGGCGAAAGGCCGAAATTAATCAACAGTGGTGGCTTGAGAAATACCAACATCGTGCGAGTACAAGGTGGCCATTCACAGATTGAATTGAGCGTCTTGCACAGTGGTTAAGGTACATGACGACATGGCCTCCTGTTGTGGCGGGTCTCTTTTTCCTGATGAGCCTGACATAACCGGATAATGCCTAACCATGCTAGTGGAGCAGACGGCGTGAAGATCGCGGTTTTACGTAAAGGCCGTGCATGTTTGAAATTTATTTGGGCCGCTGCTCACCAGCGGACGTTGAATTTGAAGATTACAGGTAATCAAAGATTTGTGAGAGGCTTTGTTTGACTTGTTTTTGATCACTTTTTGATAAATGGCCAATTTTTTTTATTATAAACCTATTGTCGAGGGTAAATAGCTTCATCCTGACAACCGATGGTGCTGCCAATCCCGACAGTTTTTTACTCTTAATCTCGCAGTCCAATGGCCAAGGAACGTTTTTCTGGCTTGTAATCATGGCCAATAAGGAATGTCCGATTTTATTCCCGAAGTTCGTATGTTGTGACAGCACCAGGGCTGGTCTTCTTTTTGTTTGAGCAGAATCAGTGAATGGGAATGGTACAACCACAACATCAAACGGTTCATAGATCATTGTATGCTTCCTCATCGTTTTCTGAATTCCATTCATTTAGAGTGGGGCCAAGTGCACTGAGAAACTCAACATCTATTGGACTTGCTTTTCTGAGTTTTATTATGTCGCTATCAATTTCAAAAGCGATGCTGTCACCAGCATTGAGATTGAGTTTTTTTCTCACAGCTTTAGGAACGGTAGCCTGATACTTATTAGTAAGTTTGCTTATAGCTGTTTGCATAATGTACTCCTATTTAGTATGATGTAATACGGTAATACGGTAATACGGTAATACTAATACGCAGAGTAATGATTGTCAACTTGAAAATCCAACCTTGCTACTTCACAAGGAGCGCTCGAAACTCGCGGCCTGTGAGCAGCCCGTTAGGGCAGAAAAATCTCCTGAAATGGCAGGGGATCGAGTGAAGTGTAAGATCGAACTGGAATGAAAAGAAAAATTGCACGAAACTGAGAAAATTAACTAATTACAAGGAGATAAGGCGATGATGAGATATTATGTTTTTACTGGAAAAGTCAGCAAATGTTTGGATCCTGCAATTAGTGGAAAACTAGTTTCATTTACCATTGAGATCGATTTTGATAGTGATATAACCGTAACACCTAATTACCGTTCTTTCCACGCAGATTATGTGAGTGGACCTGCATTTGAGAATAGGTATAACATCCCTGATGGAATAGTTAATAAGCACGGGTACGATATCACTCCACCTGATCAATATGGAGCTCATGGTAGCCTTTTTTGCGCGCCCAATTCGGGAGCAGATTATGGAGATTCGTCTCTGGTAATTTTATCTACAAAAAAAATTATATCTGAATGGGCCATAGAGGATATTTTGTGGGGTCATCAATTTGGTGGAGCTCTTAATCCTGATATAGAATTTGACTTGAAGCTGAGCTGCATCTATCCATCACCTCTCCCCTCACCTCCAACTGGGTTGCACACCTCGGTGAAGAGGTAGAGAAAATCCTTCAGATACTCACATATGGAATAAAAGGGCACGCCCATGAAATTATGGTTTCGGTTTATGTCCTGATTGTGAGATAGTGTTTTTGAGATCATGGAGCGTGCCCAACAATTAGGTCAACCTGACAGCGGGGCGCAGTCCGCTTTCCTTTGCACCTTCATTGGCCCGGTGCTGGTTACCTAAAGGTTGGGCAAATTCTTATTCTCATGCAAGTGTGATTGATCCTACTTCATGATTTCCCGCTGGATGGTCGGATGTGGGACGACCAGTTGCAGATCGTACCCGGCCGAACGGAGACTCCGACCCTATATCCACTTGACGACTCACTTGAGGCTTGGGCAACCTCCGTATTGACCAGTGTTGGCGATGGCCCGTTTGTGGTTGTTGGTTCTTCCATGGGGGGACTTTGCGCTCTTGAAATGGCACGACAGGCTCCCGGCAGGATAGCCGCTTTGGTCATGGTAAGAGCCAAAGCAGGACACCATCCAGTGCCAGCATTGCGGGACCGTTACATCGCTTCATTAGAAGCCGATGGAATCAGCAGTTTATGATCAGAGATTATGGCGAACCTCGTTGGGAACCATGCTGACCGCAGGGAAATCGATCGGATCAAAGCGAATATTTTTGATCAGCCAACGGAGGATCTTGTTCGTGCGGTAAAGGTTTTTCACGGTCCCCCGGATTTGGCCGATGTTGTGTCAAGGTGGGAGAATCCTCTCATCGTTGTATGCGGAGATTGTGACCTTATCGTCACCGAGAAGAAGACAGCTGATCTTGCGTCCAGTGCACCAATTGGGCAGCTACATGTAATGCGGGGGTGCGGTCACTAGATGAATATGGAGCGTCCCATAGAATTTAACCAGATCGTTGGAAATCTTGTCCGATCGGTAGAAAATGATAATTGATGCTGGTGGCGAATGCCCAACAATGCCACTGGTCGTGCCCAGCTAAATCCGAATCGCTGGGAGTCCACCTATCGGTGGATGAAATTTGATATAGTTACCCAGTGGGTGACCGCACATAGTGTAAAGCTATGCACCTTTCTGCAGGGCTTGCCCTGGCATTAGGGAGAATAGATCAAGCAGTAAATCTCCTTGCTGAGCTTGCTCAGGCGCTGAGTAGCAGGATCTGCGGAAGTCCCACACGAGCAAAGTTTAGCCAACAGCTCATTAGCGAAGTCCACGGGCAAAACCGGTAACGGGGGTCCGAAGCTGGATGGAGCGAGATTGCAGGCTCTGTATTGAGCCCCGATAAATGTATAATTGTGGTTCTATGGGATAAGTCCCGACATGTCGGGATGAAAGCCGACGCTTTGCAAGCAGCGGAAGACAGCAAACCTGGACGCGTTTTGGCAAGGGTGCAGATGACCACCGGGGTCTGAGACCAGGGCATGTTCTCAAAGGGGTAGCTCGGGAACTGGGGAGATCCGGATGTGGCCTAACCCGCAAGGGGAAGGTATCAGGGGCGGATAGCGAAGAGTGAACAAACCTGAGAAAAGCCTTCGGAAGTCTTAGCGGATCATAGTACCGATGTCCAGGAAGGTAAATCTGGGCGGAAAGGTGGGGAAGTGAAGCCCAAGCGACCCACTGCAGGGGACTGGCTTCATAATACACACCTCCGTACGTTATTGAAAATTAAGCATTTGTTGTTTTGAATTTTGTGAACGCGGACGTTTTGGCAGTTTAGATCGA
>CACVKW010000129.1 GCA_902749685.1 Olavius sp. associated proteobacterium Delta 1
ATCCAACTTAGCTGCTGATATGAAGACCATTGAAAGTATTGACTGATCCTGGATTCTGGTTTCTGGATACTGGATGTCGTTGAAATTCACCGATAGTGTCCTGTTAGATATCCAGCAT
>CACVKW010000130.1 GCA_902749685.1 Olavius sp. associated proteobacterium Delta 1
GATAGATGTTGGGCAGGCGAGCGAGCCCGAAGGGTGTAGCTCGCTCGCCTTCACCCTCAGACGCCTTGCCTCTGAAGCCCTCCGGCTTTTGCAACGTTGGGGTAAA
>CACVKW010000131.1 GCA_902749685.1 Olavius sp. associated proteobacterium Delta 1
ATCACTTGGGTTTTCGGTATGTAAATACACGAATTGCCGCAGATCTGCGCAGGATCAGGGTTTACGCGAATGAATGAAATTCGGCGTGTTACTACAAAAAAG
>CACVKW010000132.1 GCA_902749685.1 Olavius sp. associated proteobacterium Delta 1
TACAACCTGATTTCTAAATCACTAATTTCCCGTTTATAACTGCCTGTTTTTATTAAAGGCAGTATTTGATTTTCAAATTATTTTGGACAGCAATGGTGCAAAATATATTCAGAACGTATGGATTATTTGTAAATATTCAACAGGCCTTGTGACAGGATTATTGAGTGTCGAAAAATCGATGATGGAAAACACGAATATCAAATACAGCGCTCAAAGGAATAAGATTGGGGCGGGGTGCGCACTATTCGTCATTATACACGATCTTACCAATTCCATGCCGGACGAGGATATATTGCAGAGTGTCCTATGATGAATGTCAGATAGACGGTGATGATTTCGATAAATGGCTATTAATGTAAGAAATTAGGGAGAATTCCACATATTGTGGTTCGCCTAAAATCCCCAACACGCCGCCCGCAAACCGCTGCCCGCAACCTGTAACCCGCAACACGCAATACGTACCCAGCATCTTTTTTCCAGTAACCGGTTGCAATTCACTATTCGATTTGATACATCAATAGGGTTCCTGAATGTAATTCAAACTCTAATCCATTATTAATACCTGAATTTTGCACGTAATTCTTATCAACAGTGGATGAGGTTGGAATAGCGTACTGGATCCGAAGTGAAGTATGATTTTAAAAATTCAGGTAATAATTAAATTTGAACGGAAAGGGGAGGTAATATATTTAACTATGTAGTAACTTCGGAAACACTGTACCATTGATTTAAACTATTTATAATTAAAGGAGGTTCCAATGAAAAAACTAATGATTTTTGCGATTGCCCTGGTCTTTGGCCTTGCTCTGTTTAGCGGGATAGGCCCTCTCGAACAAAAAGCGCAAGCCGGGAAAACCACTTTTGTCACGATCGGAACCGGCGGAATCACCGGCGTATACTATCCCACCGGCGGTGCGATTGCCAGGATGGTCAACAAAAAGCGCAAAGAGTACGGCATCCGGGCAACAGTTGAGTCTACCGGTGGATCTGTGTTCAATGTTAATGCCATCATGTCCGGCGACCTCGAATTCGGCGTGGTCCAGTCCGATCGCCAGTACCAGGCCATCCAGGGGATTGCCAACTGGAAAGACAAAGGACCGCAAAAGGATTTGCGGGCCATGTTCTCCATTCACCCCGAAACGGTTGATTTGATTGCCGCGGTGGATGCCAATATCAACAGCCTGGCGGATCTCAAGGGCAAACGCGTCAACGTCGGCAACGTCGGCTCCGGCTACCGGAAAAATGCCATCGATGCGCTGGTTGCCAATGGTCTGGATTACGATAAGGATTTTCACTCTGAGAGCCTGAAAGCCGCCGAAGCGCCCGGTTTGATCCAGGACGGCCGGCTCGACGCCGCCTTTTATACGGTGGGACATCCCAGCGGCTATTACAAAGAAGCCACCTCCGGCAAGCGCAAGGTCAAGTTTGTGCCGATTACCAATGTTGGAAGTCTGCTGGAAAAATATCCCTACTATGCCAAAGCGGTCACCCAGGTGACACAACACTACCCCGGGGCTGCGAACGATGCCGACGTCCCCACATTTGGCGTCAAGGCCACTTTCGTGACCTCCGCCAAGGTGCCGGACGAAGTTGTCTACGCCATTACCAAGCAGGTGTTTGACAACTTCGATGAATTCAAAAAACTGCATCCCGCCTACGGCGGTTTGACCAAGGAAAACATGCTCGAAGGTATGTCCGCACCCATTCATCCGGGGGCGATGAAATATTACAAAGAAGTCGGACTGAAGTAGCGCCGTAAATATGGAAAAAGGCGGCGGCTCAAGGCCGCTGCCTTTCCTTCCACTATACACCAGATTGCATGCAGAAGATAATACCATCTCCTTCAAATAAACCTGGGTGATCTTTTACCCGCATCCAGCCTGATCTATGAGATTTTGCGATGCCCCTAATTATTCCACCCTGAATTTTCGAGAGCAGAGAGAAAATGCGCAGCAGAAATTAGTTAATTCGCAGGACCATCGATAAAGCAATTTTCTTCAGTTCTCAAAGAACACTTAAAGAACCTAATGTGCTGTTTTTCAGGGCGGTTAATTAGATCGAATCCGGGAAATTAGGTGGGCCAAATGACGAATAATCACGAGATAGAGCCAAAAGATGAGGGACTTGAAGTTGCCAGGAAAATGGCCGAAGAGGAGGAAGGGGTTGCCAGGCGACCCACCGGCCCCACAAAATGGGTGATCCCGACCATCGGGGTGATCTGGTCATTTTTCCAGCTTTCGATTGCCAGCTGGTGGATTTTAGACACCGTGTTTATTCGCTCCATCCATCTCGGTTTCGCCCTGCTGATCGTCTATTTGAACTACCCCGTTTTCAAGGAGACCCGGTTGGGTCTCAAATTTCTTTCCGTTAAAAACAGGATTCCGCCCTGGGATTTCGTGATTGCCATCATTGCCTGTTTTTCAGCCGTTTATATTGCCGTTGACTATGCCGGAATTAACGAGCGCTACGGCGCACCCATCACCCGCGATCTGATAATCGGTCTTATCCTGCTGCTGCTGCTGCTGGAAGCTTCCCGGCGAGTCATCGGTCCGGCCCTGTCGGTGATCGCCACATTTTTTTGTGTCTATGCTTTTTTCGGGCCATATATGCCTGATATCATTGCCTTTAAGGGGGTGTCAATTAGCCGCTTTATCGGCCAGATCACCATGTCCACTGAAGGGATTTACGGGATTCCGCTGGATGTGTCGGCCACCATTGTTTTTCTGTTTGTGCTCTTCGGCGCCATGCTGGAAAAGGCCGGCGCCGGTCACTATTTTATTCAACTCGCCCTGAGCATCCTGGGCGGGTATAAGGGCGGTCCGGCCAAGGCGGCGGTCATGGGCAGCGGGTTCACCGGTCTCGTGTCAGGCTCCAGTATCGCCAACATCGTCACGACCGGGACATTTACCATCCCTTTGATGAAAAAGGTCGGTTACCCCGCCACAAAGGCGGCCGCTGTCGAGGTTGCCGCCAGCACGGACGGTCAGCTGGCACCGCCGATTATGGGGGCTGCGGCTTTCATCATCGCCGAATATGTCAACGTTCCCTATATCGAAGTAATCAAGGCCGCCGCGGTTCCTGCATTTGCCTCCTACGCCGCCCTATTCTACATTACCCATATCGAGGCCTCCAAACTGGGATTGAGGGGTCTGTCACGCGATGAACTGCCTTCTTTTTTCAAGACTTTGATCAGTGGCGTGCATTTTCTGATACCCATTGGTATGCTGCTCTATGAACTGATCATTGTGCGCCATTCGGCGGAGCTGGCCGCATTTAATGCCATCTGGCTAATGGCCATCATTATGCTGCTGCAGGATCCGGTGAAAGCCTATTTAAAGAAAGAACCCATTGGTCCGGCCTTTAAACACAGCATCGTCCTGATCTTCTCTGCCCTGGCAACCGGCGCCAGAAACATGTGCTCCGTTGCCCTGGCCACAGCGGCCGCCGGCATTATCGTGGGCGTGGTTGCCATGGGACTCGGCGGGCTGATCACCGAGGTTATTGACGTTCTTTCCGGCGGCAACATCTTCCTGTTGCTGACCATAACCGCGGTTGCCAGTTTAATTATCGGAATGGGACTGCCCACCACGGCCACTTATATCGTGATGGCCTCTTTAACGGCGCCGGTCATCGTTGAAGTCGGTGGTTACATGGATTTTATCGTGCCGCTGATGGCCGCCCATCTGTTCTGCTTTTATTTCGGAATTCTGGCTGACGACACGCCGCCGGTGGGACTGGCAGCTTATGCAGCCGCAGCGATTGCCAAATCCCCACCCATTCCCACCGGTTTGCAGGGGTTCATGTACGATATTCGTACCGCCATATTACCCTTTATGTTCATTTTTAATTCGGACCTGATTTTACATAACATCAACAGCTGGCCCCAGGGGCTTCTCATTTTTGCCATGGCCTGCATCGGCAACTTTGCCTTTGCATCCGCCACCCAGGGCTGGTTCGTGGCTAAAAATAGATTTTACGAAATACCGCTATTTCTGTTTGTGACGTTAAACTTAATGCGACCGGATCTGATCGCACGCTGGGTCGGCCTGCCCCATGGGCAACGTTACTGGACCTATCTGATCGGTCTGGCCGTATTCGGTGTGATCTATATCCTGCAGCGGCCACGAACTCCGAAACCGGCTGCAGCGGTCGCCACCGCTTAGGGTTCACGAAGAAAGTCATTCACAATTTTGGGCGTTGAGGCGCCCGGCAAGCAATACGCGGAAACAGAGGAATACCAAGTATATTTCGAGCTTCCGCAACGCAGCCCGACGGGATGGATCGACGTCCAAAATGTATATTTCTCAGAGCGGATTAATGCGGATCGATTAGGAGATGGCAAGATGAAACCGATAAAGGAAATTATGGTTGCCGTCGGCTTTGCCGAATACTCTCAGGGACTAGTGGCCTATGCAGCCCGAATCGCCGAAACCCTGAATGCCGAGCTGATCATAGTCAACATCATCAATGTGCGGGATGTCGAAGCCATTGGATCAATTGCCGCGATGGGATATGAGGTCGACAGTGAACACTACGTATCGGGCATAAAAGAAGAACGCCAGCAAGCCCTTAGCGAAATTCTTGCCAAGGTTTCATTCCCGGCCGATAAAATGCGCGCCATCTTTCAAATCGGCCACCCGATCGATGAGTTGCTGAAAATCGCCGTGCATGAAAAGGTTGATTTGTTGGTGATGGGTATCAAGGGCCGTTCCGATTTGGAGCATGTTCTGGTGGGATCCGTGGCTGAGAAGATTTTTCGGCGTTCACCGGTTCCAATTTTATCTTACCGCGATGAAAAAAGTGCCGAACGCTTAAAGAAGCATATTGGTATTAAGTAACTGTTCCGGGTTCAGGATTCGAAATTCTGCGGTTCGCCGTTTAATCCAGACCCATACCTGTGGCAGCTATCCTGGAAGGAGGGCAAGATGTCCAGACACCTTTTACTTAAGCTCGCCATTATAGTGGTTGCATTAGTTGCTAACTTTTTACCCGTGCTCGCAGGTGAACGATTTACGGATAATGGTGACGGCACGGTTACGGATCATAAACTTGGACTGATGTGGTCGAAAACCGACAATAACGGCAATATCGACTGGATTCAGGCTGAGAAATGGACTCAATTCACGTTTCCCTATACCCTTGAAAATAAATATGAAAATTGGCGCCTGCCGACGCTGAAAGAACTGCAGAGCCTTCTGGTGGCAGACAAAAATTACAAGGGCTATGAGACAGATTGTGGTCAATGGGCTAAAATCACCCCCCTGATACAGCTGAGTTGCGGTTGGATCTGGACTTCGGAGTCGGATGCCCGGGCACCGACAGCGCGAATATTTAATTTTGCCAATGTCTATCACTACACAGTTCGCAAAGCTCAAAGCAGGGGCTACCGGGCACTGCCGGTACGGAATTTAAAGTAGCATGGGGCAGAGAGCAGAGCGCATGGGGCAAAGGGCAGAGGGCAGAGGGCAGAGGGCATAGAGCAGAGCGCATAGCGTATTAGATCGATATTTGATGGCAGAGTCTATTGAAGTCGGAAGTGGGAATTATTCGATTTTGGATTTCGGAATGGGGATTGCGGATTTATATCTGGAATCGCTGCGCTCGGTCTTTCACATTCAATTTAACCCTCTACGCTCTGCCAAAATACCTCACACCTTGAAACGATTCCTTATACCTTAAACCTTATACCCGTTTATTTCCAGCTACAACGTTCTATCCCACCGCTTTGCGCTTTGCGCTCTGCTCTATGCGCTTTGCGCATCATTTCTGCGTTACGCGCAACACTTCCTCCATAGTCGTGGTGCCTTCTAATACCTTCTCGATGCCGTCCTGGCGCAGGGATATCATTTTTTGTTTGACGGCCTCATTTTTGATGCGGTTGGAATCAAACGTTTCGAGAATCAGGCTCTTTAAATGTTCATCCATTAGCATGATCTCAAAAATCCCCTGGCGCCCCTTGTAGCCGGTGGTGATGCATCTTTCACATCCCACTGCTTTATAGATCTGGCTTTTGTCGAAGTGGTCAGGTGCGACACCGATGCTTTTTAGATAAATAGAACTGGGTTGGTATACTTTTTTGCAGTTATTACACAGGACCCGCACGAGCCGTTGGGCGGCTACTGCCAGCACGGATGAAGAAATTAAAAACGGTTCAACGCCCATATCCACCAGTCGGGTAATCGCACTGGCGGAGTCGTTGGTGTGCAGGGTGGAAAAAACCAGATGCCCTGTCAGGGCCGATTGGACGGCTATTCCCGCTGTTTCCATATCTCGAATCTCACCGATAAGGATCACATCCGGATCCTGCCGCACAATGGATCGCAGACCCCGCGCAAAGGTCAAATCGATTTTGGGATTGACCTGGATTTGACTGATTCCTTTTATCTGGTATTCAACCGGATCTTCGATGGTAATAATATTGATATTCGGTTTGTTTATCGATTGTAAAATTGCATAAAGGGTGGTGGTTTTGCCGCTGCCGGTAGGTCCGGTGACCAGGATGATGCCGTTGGGGGATGTCACCAATTTTTGGATTAGTTTTAACCGTGCCGGGCTAAATCCCAGATCCGGTAATTCCAGCAGGGAACCTGATTTGTTCAGCAGCCTTAAAACCACACGCTCCCCGAAAGAGGTCGGAATCGTTGACACACGCAGGTCGATATTCTGATCTCCGACTTTGACTTCAAAGCGCCCATCCTGGGGCAGGCGCTTTTCGGCGATGTTCATTTTTGCCATGACCTTAATTCGCGAAATCAGGGCGGGTTGGATCCATTTGGGTGGGGTCAGCAAGTCGTACAGGATCCCGTCAACCCGATAGCGCACAGTGAAGCTGTGTTGATAAGGCTCGATATGGATATCACTGGCACGGGCTTTAATGGATTGGGAAATGATGTGGTTGACCAGCTTGATTATCGGCGCTTCGCTGGTGTCATCCAGCAGGTCGGCAGTTTCCTCAATTTCGCTGATGATATCACTGCTGTTTTCTTCCATGTCCTGAACCAGCTGCTGGGCCGAATCCCGGCGCAGGTCATACTGCAAATTTATGGCCGATAGTACGGTTTCGCGTTCAGCCAGCACCAGTTTAAAATCGGTTAACTCCATGAGCCGCACCAGATCGTCAAGGGCGTGAAAATTTAACGGGTCGTTAATTGCAATCACAAAACCGGCCGGTGCGATTTGCTTATCGGAATCGTCTGAATTCAACGGTGCCAGTCCGCAATCTGCCGCGGTTATCGGGTTATGGTACTCCAAGGGTACCATGATGTACTTTTTTAAAAATTGAATGGGAATTTTGTCAGTAAATTCCGATTCAGCAGTTTCCAGGGGCACCTTGGGCCAATAGGGCAGATCATACTGGATGCTCAGGGCCTCGAGCAGTTGTTTTTCGGAAATATTGTTCTGCTGAACCAGAATATCACCGATGCGCCCGCCTTTATCCTGCCGCAGGCGTAGGGCTTCAGCCAGGGCGTCTTCATTCAGATCGTATTGGTCGACCAGTATTTCTGCTAAATGTGCTCGCATTGGAATGACTATTTAACATTGAATAGTGAATAATTATTGAAAGCTGTCGATTTCAGTCTTTATGCTTGCCCGTTATTTGGTAGAGCGATTAATTGCTATCGTGACTTCACTTATTGCTTTTAATGCGACTGTAACGTCCATGCCCCTAGCGATACCTGAAAATTAAATGATAGAATACCATAAATCTTCAATCTTCAATCTTCAATATCACCTCAGCGGGGTTCGATCTCTCTGGGTTCTGTGCCTCGAGGTTCCCGGATCGGCTCGGTAATGGTTATTGATTCTTCCGATTCTTCCGAGTGCTTGTCGTAGTATTTAATCTCACCCCCTTTAATCGTGTCAAGTTGCTCTTTCTTTTGCCGGAATATGCCCGATGCTTCGCCCGGGTTCTTGATAACCCGGGGGGTCAAAAAGACGTAAAGATTGGTTTTTATGGTTTCTTCTGCTTGTTTCCTAAACAGCCAGCCCAGCAGCGGAATATCGCCCAGCACCGGCACCTTGCTTTCGCTTTCGGTGGTCGTATCATCAATCAGGCCGCCGATCACGACGGTTTGCTGGTCCTTGATGATAACGGTGGTGTCCACCGTGCGCTTTAATGTAACCGGCAGGGTGGACGAGGTCGTCAGGGTGGCCTGTTGATCGATGGCAGTGACCTCCAGATTTATCTGCATGCGCACCAGACGATCCTCGGTGACATGGGGGGTAATTTTTAAAATTTTGCCGACATCCCGGTATTCAAATGATTCAAAGGTACCACCGGACACATCGGTGGTGGACCGCGTTTGGAACGGCCGGTTTTCACCGACCGTGATGCGGGCTTCCTCATTGTCCGTGGTCAGAATCTGGGGGGTTGATAAAATGCGAAAATCATCATCGGTTTTAACGGCATTGATGATGGCTGAAATATTAGAGACGTCGAATCCGGCGATCTTAAGCGGTTCGCTGATCAAACCGACCGTCAGCCCGCCCTGCAATAATTCTCCCGGCGTAACAAAGCCATTCCGGAACCCGCCGCCAACCACGGCGTCATTGCCGTTAATCGAGGTCTCGCCAAACGCCGACCAGTCGATTCCAATATTAAAGCTGGTGGACATATCGACTTCCATGATTAGAGACTCGATGTAAACCATGGATCGTGGGATATCCAGTTTTTGAATGACATCCACCAGGACGTTATAGTCTTCTTTGTCGGCCATGATAATCAGACTGTTGGTGGCCTTGTCGGCGGAGATTCTGACCTTGCCGGCTACCACGGACGCCGCTTTGGCTTTGGGCGCCTTGGCCCCGGTCTGCTGGGTCGGCAGATCCTGCAGGACTTTGGCCAGTTCTTCGGCGGTGGCATGCTTGCAGTAATAGACATGGATACTGCCTTTACCGCGCGGTGTTTCCTTGTCAATCATCGTGATCAGCCGTTTAATCCGCAGGCTGTCGACTTCACTGGTCAGCATGACAATCGTGTTGGTTCTTTCATCCGCGACCATGGTGAGTGTTTTTTGCGTCGCGGCCTTGCCCTTTTTGCGTGTTGGCTTGAAAACGGTGGTCAATAAATTAACAAGTTTGGTTGCTTCCGCATATTCTACCGGGATTACGGATATTTGTTGGCCGATGCCGGTAATATCAATTTCTTTTAAGATTTTGAGCAGCCGTTTGATGTTTGAATATACATCCGTAATGATCATGGTGTTGGTCGGCGGATAAGCAAGGATTACGCTGCTTTTAGAAACCATCGGGGTAAAAAGGCGCTTGATTTCCACCGGGTCGGCATACCTCAGGGGGATCAGCTGGGTGACGATTTTATCTTCGGGGGCCGACGACTCTTCTCTCAGTTTGGTCTCAATGCTTTTTGAACGTGCATCCGGTGAAGGAATAATTTTTACCACCTCACCGGATTGGACGGTTGTGAAACCGTGGACTTCCAACACCGATTCAAACACTTTGTAGGCTTCATTCAGCGAAATTTTCGAGGGAGATATGATCGTGACTTTGCCCTTAACCCGTTGATCGACCACAAAATTGGTTTCGGTCAATTCGCTCATGAATTTGATAAACACATTGATGTCCACATTGTTGAAATCAATTGAGACAAATTGCTCTGACTTTTTTGCCTTGCCGGAATTGGCGGTGGTCTGCGCCACGCATAAATGAGCCGTTATTGCAACGATCAACAGGGTTGCCAGCGCAACAAAGATGTATTTAACTGTCACATGGGTTGCTTTCATATGAGTTCCAAAATTGTATGCGGGTTAATAGGCGCTTTGCGGCGCCATATCGACACGTTGTTGTCGATGTTGATTGAGTAGTTGTGTTTTAATGCTATCAATGAACTAAAATTCAAAATGATCTAAAATTAAGGAATTCTTTCCATTTTAATAAGGACGAAGCGACATCCACTCCGCCTTCGGCGGATCAATTTGAAAACCTCAATTTTCAATTCTCGGCATCAGGCGGATCATGCAGCCTTACTCAATCGTATAATCCAGAGTTTGCTCGCGTCCCCGCCGTTTTATCTGAAGCTGGATGTTGGATCCCGCTGACAACTGTTCGACCACCTTGACGGCATCTTCAACGGATTCGATCGAATCGCCGTTGAGGCCGGTGATGACATCACCATTTCGCAAGCGCATCTTTCTAAAAATGGCGTTGGGTTTTATGCCGGTGATGGAAATCCCGGCCGGCTGACCGTTAACCATATGCGGTCGCAGATTCGCCTGTTCCATGAGTTGGCCCAGATTTTCCAACGCTTTTTCGATTTGCGCCCCTCTTAATTTAATTTTGCGGGAATAACTTGAAACGGGCAATTTTCGCGGGTCGGCACCACCTGAAAGTCGCCGGCTCCTGTTTCTCGCTCTACCGCCTTTGCGTGCACGAATTTCCTCCATGGCCAGGATTTCATCGCGACCATCGACTCTCAATACCACTTTTTCTCTTAAAATTAATTTAACGACCGCCTTTTGGATGGAATCACCGGACCGGTAGAGATTTTGTTCTCGGGCCTTGGTATCTTCGATGACCGCATAGGTCCGCTTGTCTTGACCCGTGACCGTACCCCAGAGTTTTAATTTCAGATCGGTTTCCTTGAGTTTTTCAATATCCACTGCTTCGGTTTTCGGCGTCTGGGCGACGGGTTCGTTGCCCGAATTGAAAATATTTCGGCCGGTGATCGCTTTATATTCCGATAGCGGTGCCTTGGTGTACTCAACCGGTTCCGGGGCAGTCTGACTCGCAGAGACAGGCCCAGCTACACCGTAATCCAGTCGTGCTGTGATCACCGTGTAGAAGGTGTTCACGCACAGGTATACGCCCGCTGTGATGAGAAAAAAGTTTGATATGGTAAAGTAGCGATTGATCATAAAGGTTCCGAATAAACCGGAGTCAACGCGTTAAAATTGACTGCTTGCCGGGACGGATTAATTTAGCGAAAAACCGGGTTCATCCAGTGTGCCGTCAACTTTGAACGAAATTGCCGTCTGGCCGGATTTTTTGTTGCGCAAAAAATCGACCGGTATGTCTTTTTCAATTTTCGCCAGAAACACATGATGCGGTGTTATGGTTCCTGTCAAATTCAATGCGTTTTTAACGGGATCGCTTTGATTTAATTTAATTCTGCCGGCAATTTTAAGGTCCAGTTGATTACCCGTGGCACTGAATCCATTGATCACCAGATTTCGGTTTTGCAGCACCAGATCCGCGTCAATCGTATTGAACTCAAACGACTTTTGGTTCAATATGGCGGCGGCCAACTCCAACCGGCAGTTGGTCATGGTCAGGCTCCCTGATAATTTCCGATTTGCTTTTCCAGCGACATAGATGAAATTACCGCCCAGCCCGCCCGAAATGTCATGGTCGGACAATTGCTGCAGGGCGGATATCTGTTGTACCTGCACCCCAGCAATATTGCCGTCGATTTTTATACCGCTGCCCTTGGGATCGCCAATTTCGGCGCGGCCGGATAAAGTGCCTTCATAAACGTGCGCTTTAAAGTTGACAGTGGTTGTGTCACTGAAGAGTGATCCCAGCCCGGGCATTACTTTCAGACTTTTTACTTCCATTAACGCCATATTCTGATGAGATATATCGACCTCATGCAGCTTAATGCCCGGCGGCAGCACCGGACTTATCCGATCGATGGTGATTGTAACATCGGGACTTCCCTGGCTCAAACGATAGGCCAGGTAGTCCTTGAGCGTATCGGACGGGAAAAGATACCATAGAAAAAACAGGGTGATGCCGATGATATAGGCAGTGTACAGTAATGTCTTTTTTGATGGTTTCATATTTCTACGGTTTCCACCTGCAAGACGGCGCTCAGCAGTCCCTGTTTTTTATCTTTTTTTGAAATCGAGATTTTTTTGATGTCGACCATATTCTTGGAGGTTTCAACTCGATAAAGGTAATTTGTCAACTGCTCCAGGGTAATGGCATCCAGTTTCATTTCCACCCGCGATAGCTTGTATGGACTATTTTTTTGAACCTTTTTGGTTGGTTTCATGTTGGTGATACGATCCTTGATACCAGCTTCTCCGGCTAACTGATTCAGAAAAGAGTATAAGGTAAATCCTTTTTGCCGGTCGCGAAAACGGGATTTTGATAGATTTGCCTTTTGTGTCAGGCCGTCATACTCCGCCTGCCACTGTCGCATTTGTTCGAGCATGACTGACTTGGTCTGCAGGTTTTTTTTCTTTTGTTCCGTTTTGCTGAATATAGGCTCAATTATAAATTGGGCGATTAAAAAAATACCGGCAACGCCGACCCCTATCATAATCGCATAGCGTTCGCGCCTGTTGAGCTTATTAAATTTTGCCAGCAGTGTCATGGTTATAGCTCCACTTTCAACACGAAACGCACCTCTTTGCCGGAGCGGTCAAGATTGGTAGAGCTGATGGTTACTTTTTTAAAATATTCAACTTGTTCCAGATTGCCTTTAATGTCATCCACCGACTTGAAGTCGTCAGTGTTGCCTGAAATCAGCACGGTTCCCGGTGATATGACCATGCGGGTAACGTCGACTTCGATATTTGCCGGAATGTTTTGACTGATACTGTTTAAAATATCGATGCTGCGGATGTGGGGTCCGGCCGGCGACTGGTTGACGGCACTTTTTTTGGCTTCCTGCACGTTGACCTGCATCTCTCGATGCGGATCGACAATCCGCTTCACTTCCGGAAAAGTCGCCTTATAAACGGCGGTTATTCGTTGGTCGATTTGATCGAGCCTGCGGTTTAAGGTGTAGCTTTCCATAATAACACTAAAAAATAAGAGAGCCAGCACGGCCGCGGCCAGGATTCCGGTTTTAATCCAATTTTTTTTGTGTTTGACAAAAATTTTTTTAGCGGCGAATTGACCTTTATGAAAATTCAGTCCTCTGATTCCTTCAATGGCCATTAACGCCAGGGCCAGGGCATTATCCATTAAGGCCGGATCCCAGGGTTTGGTGTTCTCTCTGTCAATTTGGACACTCAGACGATCGGCAAAATTTAATCGGTTGACCGGAATATCCAGAACTTTGGAAACGTCACTATCTAAACTGGCGCCATTCAAACCCGAGCCGGTGACGACCATATCCAGTGGTTGAAACTCAGTTTGGCAGAGTTCATCGTAGGCTGCCAGCGTGCGCTGGACAAACGCACCCAGCATTGCGGCCCGCTTATCGGCCACAACCGGTGTCGGAAACGACCGGATCAGCTGTAAACGACCCTCGCTGACAATGAACAGGCTGCTGGACGCATTTCCGATCTCCAAAACCAGCCGGTCTTCAGCCGGATCAGCCTGGCTGGCCAGGCACATGGCGGACGGCAGTCCACCGACGGTTACCATTTCAGGATCAATTTTAAATTCGGCCAGGGATTCAATGTAGGGGCTCAGTTCGGTCCTGGGTACCGCTACCGCAATAATTTCGCAGTGATCGCTCTGGCCGGCGGACTGTAGATCGATAAAATCAATAACCAGATCATCAATCGGGTAGGGGACGGTGGGTTCCAGTTCAAACGGCAGAACCATCCGGATTTTTTTAGAATCTTTGAAGGGGACCTGCAGAATCCGGTAGGAGAAATGATCGGCGGAAATAGAAACCACACAGTCACAACCGCTGGGATCAATTGCATTGCACAAGGTATTCAGGGCCGTCTTGAAATTATTATCGTCCTCGGCAGCTTCGGGGAGCGGGATGTGCGCATGAGCATCGATCCGGTTTTCACGCAAACTGGTCTTAACCAGCACTGCGGAAACAGACTCCCTGCGTATATCAATTCCAAGAACTTTTCTGCTCATTGCGTTTTCCAGCTTAACACTTTACACGTCCATTTACGGGATTCGGGACTTTGTACCCTTTGCACAACCGCGATAACGGACGTTTTGGTCATATTGATGGATCCTTCTGATTTTATGTGAAATACGTCACTGGTTGTTGTAACCAGGTTCGTATTTATGGCAATATCACCGAGGCCCGCTATTTCTTTATACCACTTGGGGTTTGAAAAGTCATGGCTATCTTTATCTGCAGCCACTTCCTGGCGAAATTCAAATATTGCCTGAGCCAGTTCTTGATCTTCGAGCCCCAGAAGGGCCGCCAGCACCGGCACATCAGCCGTGTTAATGTTAATTCGTCCCGGCCAGCTGAAAGAGGTTCCTGCGCCTATGGTCAAACCGTGAACGGTCATAAAACTTGCCAGTCCCGGTGCTTCTGCGCTGTCATTATATATCTGAGGCGTGATGCCTTTTATCAGCAATAGTTCATTTAAATCCTGAATTGGGCCGTTGCGGCTGGCATACGGCGGATCAAGATCTTCATAATGGCTCGATTCTGCTCCGCTTAAACCGGTAGTTGCTTCATCATCGCCGCTATCGAGCCAGTCTTTAACCGAGTTGACGATAGCCACCGGATCGCTTTCATCCTTAAGATCTTCTTCGCTCCGAATATATCTCAAGAATCGATCCCACAACATAACCTGGGATTCGTTGAATTGACGGCTGTCCGGAAATTTGACCAGCGCATTGACTTGAATCTTACTGAGCTCATCGGTAATTGTAACGGATAGTTTACCTGTTTCAAAGGGAATTTCCTGGAGCAATTCTTCAATTGTTTCCGGAATCGCCCAGTCCTCCGACAAGGAATCAAAATTGGATTCCGACTTATCTTTGACCAGCAGTGCCATGGCGATATGAACCCCCGATGATGCCATATAAGAAAGCGTCATTCGGTCACGCGCCGCAGCGGTAGAAATGACCGCAAAACGAGCTCGGCGGTTATATTCGAGTGACGCCGCTACCAAAATCGTTGTTATCGAGATTGTAATCAGCAGCGCGATTCCGCGGTTATTTCGTACTATATTCAGCATGTTAAATTGATGTAACCATTTAACTAGTTGGAATAAGCCACGAATTATCACGAATTATCACGAATATATCTTTAATTGTATTGCCCATGCTTATGGCTATTGCAATAATTTGTGCTTATTCGTGTCAATTCGTGGCTTAATTTCTTTTCCCAGGATAAACGCATAAAAATCCGTAAACCTAAATTCCCGTGTTCTAATCGCAAAGCCGGGTCACTCTATTTTTTTACGGTGAACCGCCAATCGAACCGTTGTTTCAAATGTGTATGATTCGGATTCATTTCCAATTTCAAGCTGAATGCCGATGGCCGTCGGGGTTGCATGATCGTAGTCATCTGTGTCGGAATCCCACTCTTCGGATTCTTGGCCTTCGGCATCGTAAAATTTAAATGCCAATGATTTGACATGCCGGCACAGTACCGGATCACTGCCATTTTCCTCAAATGGCGGATAAGGAAATAGATGATCCGCACGTTTCAGCACCAGCTGACCGTCTGTTTTTGTTTGAACGTAGTAGACTATCTCGGCGATTCCGCCGCCGCTGCTATTATCCATGGGGATATGAGCACTGCTTGTAAACCTTAAAGTTGCAAAACCTGTGCCACCAACATCGACATTGGAACTCACTATACGATAGGTGTCGGGGGGATCGTCAAATTCAGGTTTTTTGTAAAATGGGGGCTGGGTGACATACAGGGCCGCCAGATCGAGCGACATGCGGTTCAGGCAATTTTTGGCCATGTCATAATAATTACCGCTGTTTTCCAGCGTATCCGTCGTGGAAAATACCGCATTAAAGGATCCCAGAATGGTGGACACCACAATTGCCAGAATCAAAAAAGCCAGCAAAATCTCCAACAGGGTGAAACCGGCAGCTGGATGCCTGCCGGCAGCTGGATGCCGGATGCCGGATGCCGGATGCTGGAAACTGACTGGCTCAGGGCGCAGGGCGCACGGCGCACGGCGCACGGATGAGAGCAAAGCGCATCGGGCCCGGCGCATAGCGATCAACCGATTACTCCAAGGCGCGTTGCTGGATATTTTGATTTTATAACCCATGGCTTATATTAAAAAAATGAATAATCTGGCGTAAAATAATCGAAGACGGAATCCATTAAAGATACATTTCGCCTCATACCCTAAACCTTCTACCATCTACCATTGTTTGTTTTCCACCTTCTCAACCGCTCACCTTCTCAGCTTTCGCATTCAGACTTCCATTTTCCAATCTATTCGCTCATCATCCGATATAGTCTGACAGTATACTCGTACTCGTTTTCGTTTAAGGTTACCGTCACATCTATTCGCTTTAAATCTTCGGCAGCTTCTCCCAGGGCCTCAGATGACACATCCTCCGTTGAGACATGCCAGCCGTAGCCGGGAAATTTGTCTCCGAAGTCACCCGAATCCCCTGAAACTGAATCCGAAGACAGTGCCTCCAGTTGTGCCATTTTGCTTTGAGCCAACAAAGGGGCCTGGGTATAAAACCTGTTGGCCGTTGTCATTGACAGGGTCTGGGAGTGCAGCCTGTAAACGCTGACCAGAACGATGGCCATGATGGCCATTGCAATCAGAACTTCGAGCAGCGTAAAACCGGAGACTGGATGCTGGATGCCGGTTGCTGGTTGCTGGATGCCGGATACCGGATGTCGGATACCGGATGCTGGTTTCTGACTGCTGTATGATTTTATCCTAATGCTCATGGTTGATACTTGATGTATAACTTATTTATTAAGTTTACCAGGTTGCTGAGATTATTGAGTTATTGAATCTCTATGGCAGATTGCGGGTTCACCAATCTAAGTACCTACCAGTTTGTCAGCCTTGCGGCTTCCAAATCGCTCACCCTTTCACCTTCCGACCGCTACTTTTCACCATCGATCGCCAAACTGGCGTCATTCGCCAGAATCCAGCATCGAGCATCCAGCCTCAATCGTCAAAACTCGCGTATTTTTCAAAAAACTGAACATTGGACAGAAAGGGCTCAATTAAAAAACTGAGGTATGTATCATCATCCTGCATATGCACCAGTGCTTTATTCGTATATCCTGCTTTATAAAAGGTTATTTCGGCCTGGCCGGAATATATTTTACCTTTTGACGGATACTCGATGTCAATAATTCGCAGGTCATCCGGCAATGCGTAACTATCCATAACCGTACCTTCAATATCCTCCGGAGACATCGCTTCGTTGGTTTCCCACACCCTCCCACTGTCCAGATCGAAATGCAACGTATATCGCTTTTGATCGCGAATGGCACTTTCCTTGAGGGTCTGAACCTTGCTGATCAACCAGCGTGAGCTTTTCTTGGTGTCATTGAGGAACGGATTGTTTTGCAGCCGGGGCAGGGAAAAAAAAAGCATCAAGCCCATCAATGCGACAACAACGATTAGCTCAATCAATGTAAAACCGTCATTGCGGGGGAATTGTCCGTGGTTTGGTGTTTGTTGTTCGTTGCAGGAATATGGATCTCTGACAAGCATCATTAAGAGATGTAGGTTCAACATTGTTTGAATAAAATGACGTCTGCCGCTTTTCATACCCAGTATTCCAACATTTCATCAGACCATCATTCCATGTGGCTTGCAGAAGATAGCGCCCGCCAAAAAGACTATAATTTAAATAAGTTGCAGAACATTCGGGACGCTAAACATTGCTACCATGACGTTAATACCCTACCCGGACAGACAAATTTTTATTCAAATTCCCAATTATTAATATCCTTATTTTCTTCCTCGCCGCCGGGAACACCGTCTGCTCCATAGGAAATGATATCAAAATCTCCTTTGAGGCCGGGGGACAGATAGACAAATTCATTGTGCCAGGGATCCTTGGGGACCCTGCCTTTTTCCAGATAACCACCACTCTTCCATTTCCGGGGTACATTCCCGGTTTCAGGTTTTTCAACCAGAGCCTGCAGCCCCTGTTCGGTTGCCGGATAGCTGCCATTGTCGAGTTTGTATAATTTTAAGGCGGTTTCCAGATTTTGTATATCCAATTGGGCTTTAACCTGTTTGGCCTGCTCGGGTCGACTCATGATTTTGGGGGCGACCCACATGGCGAGTATGCCGAGTATGATGATGACAACCATTAACTCAATTAGTGTAAAACCCAGGTTGTTATGTCTTAATTTTGGTAACATATATATACCCCCCATAGTTAATTGAAGAATGAAGATTGACTATTGAAGATTTAAGGAATTTTATCATTTTAATTTATTGTTTTCATTCGGTGAACAGTTTCCGATTAATACTTTGATGATTTTTATGATAATTTACCTCATCCTTACATAAGCTCCCAAAATTGAATCTTAAAGATAGAATTCCATCAAAATACAATCTTCAATCCCAGCGGGTCTAGCGGATCAATTGATTCATCTCAAAAATCGGCAAACATATTGACAATACGATAAACAGAACACATAGTCCCATCACCAGGATCATGACCGGTTCCAGATAAGATGTGAGACGCATGATGCTGGTTTCCACTTCATTATCGAATACATCGGCAATTTTGGTCAGCATATTTTCCAGCTCACCGCTTTGTTCCCCGACCTGGATCATCTGAATGGATAATTGCGGGAATATACCCCGGCCGGACAGGGCGGCACCCAATCCCTGGCCCTTGCCTACCTCAATGGCAGCCGTTTCAACGGCTTCAGAGATTAAAATGTTACCGGCAATGTTTTTGACGATGTTCAGCGCAACTAGCATTGACACCCCGTTGTCCAGCAGCGAACCCAGGGTGCGGGCAAAGCGCGCGACGGCCAGTTTCTTGGCCGAGTTGCCCGTGAGTGGCAGCGTCAGTACGATCTTATCGATCCAGAAGCGACCTTTCTCCGTTTTTTTGGCCCGGTTGAAAAGAAACCATATGATTCCGAAAATAATGAAGATTCCCCACCAGTATGATTTAAAAAATTCACCTAAGAATATCAGCAGTCTGGTCGGGGTTGGCAGCACCTGATTCATATCAGCGAAAATTGAAGTGAAGCTGGGAACAATATAAATTAATAATATAAACAAGACGATGGTCCCGAATATTAACATAAAGATCGGATAAGCCAAAGCCGTTTGAATCCGATTCATCAGGGCCTGCTGCTTTTCGGTAATGTCTGCCAGGCGGTCCAGTACGATTTCGAGAGTACCGGATGTTTCACCGGCACGCACCATGTTCACATACAGCGCCGAAAATGTTGTCGGATATTTTGAAAGGGCCTGGGCAAAACTGTTGCCTTCTACGATTAAATTTTTGATCTGGGCCATGATTTTTTTGAACCCATGGGATTTGGTCTGGGGCACCAGTGCATCCAGGGCCGATACCAGCGGAAATCCGGCCCCGATCAGGGTCGCCAACTGGCGGGTCATCATCGCTACTTCGACCGGTTTTACCCGACTGAAACGGCTCGACAGGCTGATGCTCCTAGATTCCTTTTTGGGGGCAGCCTCATAGGTCTCTTTGACAGATACCGGGAATATTCCCGATGTGCGAAGCTTCTGACGGGCTGCCAGAGCACCCTCCGCATCGATAATTCCAGAAGTCGTTTTTCCTCTGGCATCCAGGGCTGTATATTCAAATACCGGCATTGTTCACCACCGCGACTGATTGCGGATTGTTCATTAATATTGACAGGATACCGCAATTTGAGTCCGTTTCCGGATCTGTATCGGCGCTTCGGTCAATTAAGCAATATTTTGGCACAACAGGCACAAGATTAACTTTTGAGAGTCTAACATGGTATAATATTATTATTCCAGGTTATTATCAACTTTTAAAATGTGAAACGCTATAATTGCTCCACATCTGACGGGTCCACATGAATGACGACACCCAACACATTTGAAATACTGTTAATAATTTGATTTTCGACCTCATCGGCGATGGCGTGACCGTCCCGGACGCTGATTGAGCCATCTACGACAATATGCATATCAACCAGAATGCTGGTGCTGATATAACGGGTCCTGACCTTATGGACTTCCTGTACGCCCGAAATGTTGCAGGCTATATCTGTGATCTTTTTTTGGATATCTTTGGGTGCTCCGGCATCAATCAGTTCACTGATGCCGGGCCAGATTATTTTCATGGCGGCGTGCATTACAAAAATCGATACGACGACGGCGCCAACAAGATCCAGAAAAGACCAGGATGGAAAAATCAAGGCACCGCCGACAGCAATCAGAACCGGTATGGAACTGATCGCATCAGTGCGATGATGCCAGGCGTTGGCAGCCAGAGCCGGGCTTTTGATTTTCTTGCCCACGACCGCCGTCCAACGGTAGAGGATCTCTTTGGTAAGAATTGAGACCGCCGCGGCAACCAAAGCGATCCAACCCGGCGGTGTTGATTCCTTATCGCGCAGGGCTGAAACGGCATCCCAGCCGATGCCGATGCCGGCTGCAGCGAGCATCAGTCCGATAAAGACGGTGACAAGTGTTTCCAGACGTCGATGCCCATACGGATGGCTCTCATCAGGAGGCCGGGACCAGAAATGAGAGCCGGCGATGACCGCAACATCCGTTGTCGTATCGGTGAGGCTGTGGATGGCATCTGCTATCATCGCCTGGCTTCGTCCAAAATAGCCGGCCGCAAACTTGATGCACGCCAGCGCAATATTTATCAGAAGTCCAATCCAGGTTACCTTGCGAACATATGCTTCGCGCGAAGTTTTCATATTTTTTTCGATTTTCTTCACCCGATCGGTGCCTTTAACAGCACCAACAGCTTTAACTTGAAAGCTTCAGACGATAGATGCAAGGCATTGAAAGTCAGGCGCCGATTATAGTCGGTTTCGATTGCCTTATGTCTGTTTTTAGCATATAAGTTGTTATCCGTTTTAGCAAATATTTTCAATTTCAAATAAATAATTATTCCGCATTTAGAAACCAGGAGATCGTGCCTATGAATCTGTTAAACAGTTTTAGTTTTGAATTGCCGACGAGAATCGAGTACGGGGTCGGAGTGGCCCAAAAGCTGACAGCAGCACTGCGGGATCTAAATGCCGTCAACGTTTTAATTGTGACAGACAAAGGCATTGAAGCCTCCGGTCTTTTATCAGAGGTTACCGACCGGCTTGCACAAGATCGGATGAAATATGAAGTATTCAGTGACGTCGAGTCTAATCCCAAGGATTACAATGTACTCGAAGGAACCCAACTGGCCAAACAACTACAAGCCGACTGTCTGGTAGCAATTGGCGGCGGCAGCCCGATTGACTGCGCCAAGGCAATTGCTGTTCTGGCAACTCATGCAGGCAACCTCAGAGAGTTTGAAAACGAGGATAAAGTAACCGGTGACGTGCTGCCTTTAATTGCCATGCCTACAACCGCCGGAACCGGTAGTGAAGTAACCTTCAGTTCTGTGATTACCGATACCCAACAAAAATTTAAATTCAGTATACATCATACCAAAATAGCCCCGCGGATCGCCCTGCTCGATCCGGAAATGACCGTGACCATGCCACCGGCCTTGACGGCTGCCACCGGAATGGATGCACTAACCCATGCCATTGAGGGCTTTACCGCCAAAGGCTCCGAACCCCTGGCAGATGCGGTCGCGTTGTACGCCATTGAATTGATCGCAGCTCACCTTAAAACCGTTGTTTTCGACGGTCGCAATCTGGAGGCCCGGGCCGGTATGCTTTTGGGCAGCGTTTTGGCGGGTATCTCCTTTAGCCATTCTGATGTGGCAGCGGTTCATTGCATCGCAGAAGCTTTGGGCGGCAAATATGATGCCGCGCATGGCGTTTGCAATGCCGTCGTTCTTCCGGCGGTGATGGAATACAATATGGAATATTGCAGCGATAAATACGCCCGGATAGCTGCGGCACTGGGAATTATCTGCAAACCGGCCCGGGAAGGTGCGCGCCAGGCTGTCGAGGCCGTAAAAAAACTGGCAGGGGAGGTAAACATACCTGATTTTAGAAGTCTGGGGGTAAAAATGGAAGATGTGGATGAACTGGCTTATAATTCTTCCATAAACGGCAGCAACGGTTCCAATCCGCGTCCGATGAGCAAGGATGACTATTTGACGTTGATCAATAGCATGATGTCATGATTCAAATTATCAGTGTCCAAGAACAAGATCATTATCAAAAGGTCCGGGAACTGTTTACACAGTATGCGGACTCCCTCGATTTTGATCTGGAATTTCAAGGTTTCAGCCAGGAATTGGCCACCCTTCCCGGCGATTATGCGCCACCGGAAGGCTGCATCCTGCTGGCTGAGGATTCAGGGTCTTTTGTCGGGTGTGTGGCATTGCGACCCCTGGATGATAAAATTTGCGAGATGAAAAGACTTTTTGTAAGATCTGGTTATCGGGGGCGTGGTATTGGGCGAATGCTGGCCTGCACGGTGATCGACTGCGCCCGTGGGATCGGGTATAAGAAAATGCGCCTGGATACGATTGCGACCATGAAAGAAGCAAGGACGCTTTATTATTCGCTTGAATTCAAAAACATTAAAGCCTATCGCTACAGTCCCCTTGATGAACCGAGTTATATGGAGTTGGAGCTGTAATTAATCCGCTCTGCTAGAAGCACATTGTTAGATAAAATGCAATATCCCAAAAAGAGATGAGGAGTAAACGTTATGCTGATTTCATTAATCGTTGCGATGGCATCCAACCGAGTTATTGGCAACCGGGGCGAAATTCCCTGGAAAATTCCGGGTGAACAGAAGATGTTCAAAGAGATTACCATGGGGCATAGTATGATTATGGGAAGAAAAACCTTTGAAGCCATTGGCCGCGCCCTTCCCGGAAGAACCAACATTGTGGTCACCCGCCAGGCTGATTATCAGGCCTCGGGTTGCAAAGTTGTGCACGACCTCAAAAGTGCCCTCGAATCCTGTCCATCTGGAGAAGGCGAGGCCTTTATCATCGGCGGCGGACAAATTTATCAAGAAACCATTTCTATTGCCGACAGGATTTATTTAACGGTGCTGCCAAAAGAGGTATCCGGCGACACCTATTTCCCCGAGATTTCTGAATCTGACTTTGAGATTACAAAATCCGACTTCATCGATGCCGCTGAGCCATACCATTTTTATATTTATGAAAAAGTGAAGAGCAGTTGACCATTACTTGGAGCCACCATGTCCGAGCGAAAGACTTATCATATGAGTGCCGCTGATTTCAGACGACACGGACGGGCGGTCGTGGACTGGATTGCCGATTACTATGAGCAACTCGAAGCACTGCCGGTTTTGTCACAGGTTTTGCCAGGGCAGATCCGTGCCGGACTTCCTGCCCATCCGCCGCTGAATGGTGAAGCGTTTGAAGATATTCTGCAAGACATTACCGACCTGATCCTTCCCGGGGTGACCCACTGGCAGTCTCCTAATTTTTTTGCTTTTTTTCCTGCCAATGCATCGGGCCCGGCGATTCTGGGGGATTTGCTGTCATCCGGACTGGGTGTTCAGGGCATGTTGTGGGCTACCAGTCCGGCCTGTACCGAACTGGAAACCCATGTATTGGACTGGGTGGTTGAAATGCTGGGATTGCCGGCTAAATTTCTTTCGATCTCAGCCGGTGGAGGCGTAATCCAGGATACGGCCTCCTCCGCCGCCCTGTGTGCCCTGCTGGCTGCCCGCGAACGGGCTACAAATTTTGCCGCCAATCAGCAGGGAAGCGATGGCCGCCTGGTGGCCTATGCATCCAGCCAGGCCCATTCTTCCATAGAAAAAGCCGTTAAGGTAGCCGGGATCGGTCAGCAAAATTTACGGCTGATTGGTGTGGATGAAAAATTCGCCATGCGCCCTGATTTTCTCGCCCGGCAGATTGAAGAAGATCGACAGGGAGGGCGTATTCCCTTTTTTGTGGTTGCAACCGTGGGCACGACATCTTCCAACGGTATTGATCCTTTACCGCAGATCGGCAACATTTGCCGTGAAAATAACATCTGGCTGCATGTGGATGGCGCCATGGCCGGTACGGCTGCGTTGTGTCCTGAATATCGCTGGATTCACGACGGGCTGGAGACTGCTGACAGCTACTGTTTCAATCCCCACAAATGGATGTTTACCAATTTTGACTGCGATTGTTTTTATGTGGCGGATCGCAATATCCTGATTCAAACCCTGAGCATCCTGCCGGAATATTTACGCAACCAGGCGACCGAGTCCGGTGCAGTGATAGATTACCGTGATTGGCACATTCCCCTGGGACGCCGATTCCGCGCGCTTAAACTGTGGTTCGTCATTCGTCACTATGGTATTGAGGGGTTGCGATATCATATCCGGCGTCATATTGAGCTGGCCCAGGAATTTGCGGACTGGATAAAAAAAGATGATCGGTTTGAGATAGTTGTATCTCCGCCGCTTAATCTGGTGTGCTTTCGCCACCGGGGCGGAGATGATATCAACCAAAATATGATGGACCGTCTCAACCGCAGCGGGGATCTATACCTGACCCATACCATGATGCATGATCGACTCACTTTGCGTTTGTGTGTCGGTCAAACCCATACTCGCAGACGCCACGTGGTGAATGCCTGGCGCAGGATTCAAGATGTGGCTACCAAGGTTGAAAAATAGAGGAGTCAATAAAGATGAGTGACAGTACTGAATACGGTTGGAATCAGGAGATGCCGCTGTCCTTGCTGGAAAAAATTAAGCAGGACCTTAAAACAGCCATGCTAACCAAGAACCAGGGAGCGCGCAATGCGATGCGTCTGATTATGGCAGAGTTCCCAAAACTGACGGTTCCCCTTACCCTCGAGAGCGGGAAAAAATCCACCCGGCTCAAAAAACCGGAAGAAATTACCAATGATGATATCATCGGGATAATTAACGGGCTCGTAAAATCAGAGCAAACGGTTTTGGAAATAAAGAAAGAAGCAACATCAGAATACCTGGAAATTCTACAACAATACCTGCCCAGGATGGTGAGTCGAGAAGAAATTGTGGCCTGGATCAAGGAAAATATCGATTTTTCCCAATACAAAAATAAAATGCAGGCAATGGGGACCATCATGAAACACTTCGGGAAGACAGCAGACGGCAAGCAGGTAAATCAGATCTTACAGGACAGGCAGTAGATTGCGGGTCGGAAATCATGAAAAAACAGTCAGCTTCATTGCACCGGCAAAAGACGTCTGCTGCCCGCTTTGACCCTTTTAACAATCGACTATCGCGGAATATTCGCAATACGCTTGCGGAAATATTTGTGGATGCACTGCTGCAGTCAGACAAATCCGGTTATCAGCGTGCCGCTGAACAATGGCTTGCACAAAATCTGGACCATGAATCTACCGGCTATATTCAAGATCGATTAAAACGATATGACCGCGCTTTTAATCAGATTAAGGTCAATCGCATCAAAGATGCTAAACTCCAGGCGCTGATTATCTGGAATCACGGACTTTTCTTTGAAGTCCATGAACACTTGGAACGGATATGGCATACGACAGACGGTGATGAATACCAGGCCCTGAAAGGTTTGATACAGGCTGCCGGTGTTTACATTCACCTGAAATTTAACCATCGGGCGGCAGCCGAAAGGCTGGCCATCAAATCTTCGGATCGTATCCAAAAATATTCCGATTGTCTGCCATATATTTCCAATTTGAAATTGCTGCTGGATAAGTTGAAAAACCTGGATCCAGCCCCTCCCCAATTAAACAACCCCGGACTTCAGTCGAATTGAGATATACACAGCGTAATGCTAAATTGCGTATTCGCCCTTTGAATCGATATTAATTTCCTTTTGTGATAGAATAAGATTTGGCGAAAATTACCGCCTTATTTGATGCACGCACGACGCCATAAAGCATTACGAATTTATACCAAACGGCATTCATGTTTGACCCTGCACGGTAATTTAAAAATCATTGATTCAAAAGGATTCAAAATGACAAGCTATCTGCATTTACTGCAACAACGAAACAGAGTGGTCACTTTTTTTCTATTCTTTTTTTTCTCTCTGGTCGTTGCGACCCATCTTCAGGCCCAGCAAGTCGAAGAAGCGGCCCCTGCGAAAAGCTGTCTGTGGGTGGTGGAAACTGAATCAACCCGGGTTTTTCTGCTGGGTTCCCTGCATGTCCTTAAAAGCAGCGCCTATCCGCTGGCCGCAGAAATCGACCGCGCCTATGCATCGAGTCAACGACTGGTATTTGAAACGAATTTAGGTGCGATGATGGAACCGGACATCCAGGCCAAGATGATGGAATCGGGTGTTTATCCGGAAGGCCAGGATCTGTTTCAAAATATCTCCGGAGCTACCAGAAAAAATCTTGAAAAAAAATTACAGGATCTAGGGTTACCGCCGGCCTATTTTAGCCGTTTCAAACCCTGGTTTCTCGCGGTCACCTTGACCACCCTGGAACTGCAACGATTGGGTTTTAATCCCCTCTACGGTATTGACCTTCATTTCTACACCAAAGCCCAGAACGATGAAAAAGAGCTTGGCTATCTGGAAACGGTAGAGTATCAGCTGAATCTATTGGGGAAAATGGATGCGCAGGATCAAAACTCATTTCTGACTCAAACACTTAAAGATCTGGTTATTTCAGCGCAATTAGCCGACGATATGATGACGGCCTGGCAAAATGGGGACGCTGATGGCCTGTATGCACTTTTATTCAAAAGTTTCGAAGATCATCCGGGGATAGAAGATCGCCTGTTGACCCGGCGCAATAAAGATTGGATCCAGCAGATTGAAAAGATGCTGCAAGCGCCCAAAACCACGATGGTCATCGTTGGTGCCGGGCACCTGATCGGCCCCGCAGGTTTAGTCGAACTTTTAAAGCAAAAAGGCTATCAGGTGAAACAGAAGTGACGCCAAGCGTCACTTGAATTCGGAATGTGGAATGCGGAAGTCGGAAAATTGAAAAACTAATAATTCGAATTCGGCTTGATATGGCAAAGGGCATCCTTGATGGTTGAATTAGCCGCTTAGTTTTCTGGGCTCATAAACTAACATCAATTAAGCTAATTTACTATCAACAAGATTCAATGGGCATTGCGCTCAGTCCTCATAATTCCGTTTTGTCTATACGTTTGCTTTTTTTCCGACTTCCGCATTCCGGCTTCCGAACTCAAGCTGCTGTCCTCTGACCTCTGATTAGCGGTGAATACCATGGATAAAAATAATTCTTCGATGACCTTTCGCACCAGGCTGCATGAGATAATATTCGAAGCCGATACACCGGGCGGCAAATTATTTGATGTGCTGCTGATCCTGTCGATTATTGTCAGTGTGATTCTGGTCATGCTTGACAGCGTCAGTTCCATTCAACAATCATTCGGCAAGCTGCTATATTTAGGTGAATGGTTTTTTACCATTCTTTTTACGATTGAATATATTTTACGGTTATACAGTATTGGGCGTCCCCTGGCTTATGCGACCAGCTTTTTCGGTTGGGTTGACTTGCTGGCAATACTGCCGTCCTATCTGAGCATCATTTTTCCCGGTACCCACTATTTATTGGTCATCCGTATTTTGCGGGTGCTGAGAATATTTCGGGTGCTGAAGCTGGCGCAGTATTTAGGAGAAATCCATACATTAAACCGCGCGCTTCTTGCCAGTCGACGTAAAATTACCGTGTTTTTGTTTGTCGTGCTGACCCTGGTGGTGATATTCGGATCGTTGATGTATTTGATTGAGGATCCGGAGCATGGTTTTACCAGTATACCGCGCAGCATATACTGGGCCATTGTTACCCTGACCACAGTCGGCTACGGTGATATATCGCCCCAAACCGCGCTCGGGCAGGCCATTTCTGCCATCATTATGATTATCGGGTATGGAATTATTGCCGTGCCGACCGGAATCGTCACGGCTGAGTTGACGCAAGCTTATAAAAAAAATATCTCTACCCAGGCCTGTCGGCAGTGCAGCGCTGAAGGGCATGATTCGGATGCAAAACATTGCAAGCACTGCGGTGCAGAGCTGTAATGTTGATTGAGTTTGTTAAAGTCTTAACTGGATGATTCCGCAATCGAAATTCTCTGGCTATTCGTCTCTGGACAAATTTATTTGAAACAGCTAAGATTGGCTACTTCCTAATTCGAGCAATTGTGGAAGCTTGAAAATTGAAGCGTTCGGTTGGGCTTAAGGGCACACTCAAAAATCACTTCTCATTTTGGACGTCGATCCATCCCGTCCGGCGGCGTTGCGGAAGCTCGAAATATGCGAAGCAAAAATTAATTAATCCGCCGGAGTTTCAACCGAACAACAATCTTTAATTTTTAAAGAACAACTTACTACCCTGGATGCACGATTTTGCGGGGAGGATTCATTATACGGGAAAGGATATGTCATGATTTACATCGGGAAATTTCTGCATGCCACCAATCAACAACGAACCAAAGAAGAAAACCGCCGGCATGGCGAATTCAATCTGATCATTGAAGCTGATGATGAGCAAACTGCTGTTGACAAGTTTAAGGAGCGGATTAAGGATTTCAGGGGGAAAACGGAATTATTTGAGGGAGACTGCTTTATCTACATGGTTCATTTTCTGGAATTGGACGAATTTCCCAAAGATCGTGCTAGAATGCTCTACTACAAATCAATCGCCGGAGATCCGGTCATGCCTTACATCAGTTGCTCGGCGCCGTCCGGCGAAGCCGATGCCTGCAAGATACTAAACTGGATGGAAAACAGACCCGAACTCGATGGCCGGGGCACCGATGTATTTATGCATTTTGAAGGGTAGAGCGCTAATTTAAAGCCAACAAATCTTCAATCTTCAATCGTAAATATTCAATTCCGGCTTGCCCGGGTTGGGATCTGCCGGTATGAGGAATAATACTCCTAAGTTAATCGTATTTATTTGCCTGATGCTGGCGGTACATGCCACCCAGGCCCAATCCGGCTTGCAGGATTTCCTGAAGGGTGCCATGAAGTCCCTGGGGCTGGAACAGGGACTTGCTGAAGGCGAAATCGTCGACGGACTTAAGGAGGCCCTGGAAATTGGAACGAGCAAGGCCGTGACATTGGTCTCTAAAAAAAATGGTTATCTAAATAATCCGAAGATCAAAATCGCGCTGCCGGAAAAGGTGCAAAAAGCAGAAAGTTTTTTAAGAAGCATCGGATTCGGCAGCAAGGTCGACAAATTTGAGCTCAGCATGAACCGCGCCGCCGAGCGTGCTGCGCCCCGGGCTAAATCCATTTTTTGGGGTGCCATCAAGAAAATGACCTTTAGTGACGCCCGTCAAATACTCGAGGGCCAGGATGATGCAGCCACTCAATACTTCCAGGCAAAAACTTCCAGCCAACTCCAGGATGAGTTCAAACCGATTGTAAACCGGGCCATGTCCGAGGTCGGGGTCACCCAGGCCTACAAATCCGTAGACCGCAAAATCCGGGCGCTGCCCTTTACTGAATCTCTGAGCTTCGATCTCGATCAGTATGTCACCGATAAGGCCCTGGACGGGCTTTTTTTAATGCTGGCCGAAGAGGAAAAAAAGATCCGTCAAGATCCTGCCGCCCGGGTTACCGATTTGCTTAAGAAGGTTTTCGCGAAGCAATGATCGCGCCCTGAATCCTTAATTAATCCGCTCGGATAACATCAAAACATTCTCATCAGTTTCAAACGGAACAATATGCTTTATCCAAACCTGGCCTGGCTTGGTTCAAACGCCTAGGCCCAAAGCTCTGGGAAAAGGTCAGTGAAAAAGGCAAACTTGATACCAAGCAGCATATTGAGTTGATGAACAAGATGATCAGGTATATGGCCGAAAAAGCCCGGAAAGGCACAGACTGGTAGTTGTCACAATAAACCGTAGCCTTTGAATCCCCGGCAGCCATATTTGGTTGTCGGGGATTTGATTTTAGCAGAATAGGGAATAAATGTAAAAAAATTATTCTGATGGCCCCAAAGATTATTTATATAAACCTTTAGGGGGCAACTCAAAGCCTGGCCACCGGGCAGAGATTTTTTACGCCATCCGCCGCAATGCCATGATCGTAATGTCATCAAACTGATTCTCATTTTGGATATGGTCGTTGATGCGGGCATTGATTTCTTTGATGAGTTCTTCTGCCGACAGAGATGAATCCACCAATTGGTCCTGCAATTTTCTTTTGCCAAATGCTTCCCCCGCTTTGTTGCGGGCATCAATTACGCCGTCGGTGTATACCAGCAGTACATCTTCGGGTTCCAGTTTGACCGTGCGGATTTTGAATACGAGGTCCGGATACAATCCAACCGCCGGGCCGGTGGGATCAAGACTGGCTTTGATTCCTGCGGCTCCGATTATAACCGGCGGTTCATGGCCGCCGTTGATATAGGTCAGAATGCCCTTTGCCGGGTCGAGGATGCCATAGAAGATCGTGGCAAACATGCCGGCTTCTTCATGGGTAATTGATATGTAATTGTTTATCGACAGAATGGTTTTTTGTAAAATCTTTACCGGATCCGTCGTGGGGTTGCCGATTGCCAGATGTCCCTCGCTGTGAGCCGTGCCGGAAAGAACCCGGATAAAGGAGCGAAACAGGGCCATAAACAGTGCCGCACCGACGCCCTTGTCACAGACATCGGCAATGACCAGGCCGACTTTTTTCTCTTCACCCAGGGTAAAGACATCATAGAAATCTCCGGCGACATGGCGTGCGGCTTGAAAATGAGTTGCCAGTTCCCAGCCTTGCGGTGCCGGCAGCGAAGTCGGAAAAAATCCGGCCTGGATTTGACGGCCGATTTCCAGTTCACGTTCGGCCATTTTTCGGGCCCGTTCCGTTTGAGCAAATAAGAGGGCGTTTTCAATCCCCAGGCCGATCAAAAGAAATGCCAGGGCGCATAATATGATCAACAAGGGCCGAACGAATTGAAAAATAACGCCGCCATAGAAAAAGAGCACTGCGGCTATGCAGATATATGCTCCGGTGAGAACTATCGTGCTCAAGGACAGCGCCGGGGAAGAAAACCGTAACGACAGGTATATGATCAGCAACAGCAGGCCGATCTCAATCAACACCGCAGCGTATTGCGGAAGCTCACGCAGAAATGACCCGGCCAGAATATTTTGCAGAACCAGCGCCTGAATCACACCGGAGGACAGCAGTTTTTGTGGGCCGGTGGCTCTGGTTTGATACCGTGTTTCGACGGTTTCGGATATTATCGCGATCTTGCCGGCCAGCTCCTTTTTTAATTTAGCCAGGGCGGCGCTGTTTTCTGATGCCTGGAAAATTTCACTGTAGCTGTAGTGCGGGATATCATACCATGATTGCGCAATATTCAGGATCATGTTGCCGCTTTTATCGATGGGAATGACAATGTCCTGCAGCCCGGAACCATCAACCGGTTGGGCATCTTTTAAGGTAACGGAGTTGCCGGGAGTCACGACAACCTGTTGCGGTGAAACGCTCAGGTAGTCGCAAAGCAGCCGCAAGGAAAGGCTGGGGTAGATGGCACCTCGATAACGGACGAGCAGGAGCAGGCGTCGAATGATACCGTCAGGATCGGGAGTTAGATTTAAAAAGCCGAGTCCCCGTGAAGCAGAAGCCAGGGTCTGGTAAGGGAGGTTTGGTTTGGCACCTACCCAGAAATAGTCAGGGCTGGTATCTATAACCGGCTGCCACTTTTTGACATCCGCGAGTTGATCACCCGTGTCCGCGGAATTCTCCTTTACTTTTACAGCTTGCCGCATTAGCTGTTCGAAGGCGAGGCCAAAATAAACATTTCCGGCCTTGCGGGTGGCATCCAGCAACGGCTGATCATCCGTCGTGCTGACCATATCTGTAAATATGAAATCGATCAGTTGGGCGGACACCTGCATGGAGGTCAGATTCCGGATCACCTGAGCATGCTGGGGGCGGCTGGAGTAAAGATTGGCATCCACGTGGATGACGAGATCGGGATGACCTTTTAAAACCGGATTAACCTTGGGCCGCAGCACAAATAATTGGTCAATTATCCGTGAATCCCAGGTGTTGAAATTCTCCTGAAACAGTCCGTAAACGATGTAGGAAATGAGCAGGGCGCCGAGAGCCAGCAAGATCCTTGTTCGCAGTTTGCGCTTGATTGGGGCTTTCAATCCCGGATAACCCTATCTTTCTTTCAAGATTAAATTTAAATCAAACAGCAGCATGTGCCTGGCCGGCGCCGGACCGTCCGCACCTTCAATGTTAAACGTGCGCAGATCGATTTTGAACGAGCCGCTAACCAACAGACGCGGCCGGCCGTCTTCACCCATAATCGGCTCGAGTTCAGTTATCGAAGTCAAGGGGATGCTCTTGCCCTTTAACATGAATTTACCGGCTACGAATGCCGGGGATAGACGGCCGTAGGCAATCGGTTGACCGTCATCTGAAATTTCTTCGATATCAAACCTGGCGGCGGGAAATTTTTTGGTATAGAGCATCATGCTCCCCGTGATGGCCTCATCCAACCTGGCATCTCCCATGGTAATATTGCCGCGGGTATCAATTTCGATAAAACCCCGGGCCCCGCTCACCATCCGGTTTTTGGACAGGGAAAATTCACCGCGCCCTGATTTTACTTCACCGGCATAATTGTCCAAAGGTGCCGGAAACCGGAACTGGATCATGGGCGGGTCATCCGGCCCCGAATCCGTCAGGACCCACTTTTGGGGGACCACGGCAGAGACGGCCACCCCGGCGGTTTTCACCTTTGGCGCCGGCGGCAGGGGAAAGCCGATCTGCTCCCAGGTTTTTGTGGGTATGTTCTTTTTTACCGGATCAAAGCTGTCGCCGCTTGCGGGGTCGGCAGCAATCCGAACGACTGCATCTTCACCCGCCTCCGAAGCCTGGCTGAATAGTTCCTGATAATTCTTCCAGGGCCCGATGATTTTTTTTGAAAAAACCGGCTTCATGCAATCAAATTGAGAGAAAACCACGACCGTAATAAACAGGGTGCCGTCGTCTGATAACCAGGGGTTAAAATCCATGTAAAACCCCCGGTCGGCTCGGTCCAGTTCAACTTTTTTTTGGATGCGAAATTTTTTAAACCCCTTGGCAACACTTTTTAATGCTTCCGCCACAAAGGCGTCGTGGTTATAGTCATACGGTCGTGTTCCGCTGACCGGTGCCACTTTCAGCGGTGCCCATACCCGGTTGCGGCCCTGCGGCCAGACCGGGATATTTTCCCGGCGATTTAGCTCCTGGCCCTGCTGCACAAAGCGGGATGTGCGCATAAAATTACGGATGCGCGCAGACGTAGTCTTGCGACCCTGATAGACTGATCTCCCACGGTGGTTCTGGTAGATGATCAGAGGGGTGAGTGTAACTTCCGCGGGAGACCCTTTGCGTGCATCCACCACATGGACACTGACTCCCATTGCATCTGCCAATTTGCGAATTTCCGGCAGCAAGCGTTGCTGGAAATCATCATCTACAGCAGATAAGTTCGGTTGCACAAATACGATCAATTGCCCGGAATCCGGGGTTGTCATTGCGCTTTGCGGCAGAAACAAAAAAACAGATAGAAGAAATGCTGCAAACCCAGTTATTCGGGCTTGGACTTTTGAAATAATTTTATTCATTTCAGCTTAATATTGTAGAAGCTTCTGGAGTTGCTTGTGGCCGCGATTTTGTGTTTTAATCCCAGATACAATCACGGCTGCAAGCCGTTCCTACAGGCTAATTCCAGACGTAACAAGATAAATCATTTAACTGATCATTGTCGAATTCCTGAAACACTGACAGTAATTCCGACTTCATCACTGACGCCGCCAAGCATAAAATCCATGCCAAAATCACTGCGTTTAATGGTAAAAGAGGTTTCAAAACCCCGCCGAAAATTGCCCCACGGGTCTTTGCCGGAGCCGGTGTGTTTGGCATTCACTGTCAGCTTGTGGGATTTGCCAAGAAGCGTCAGATTACCGGTGACCTGGTAGGTGCCACTGTTTAATTTCTTTACCGACGTACTTTTAAACGTCACCAGGGGATGTTCTCCGGCATTAAAAAAATCCGGACTCTTGAGATGATTGTCTCTTTTCGCCACCGCCGTGTCGATATTATTGGCGTCTACCTGCATATCGATGGAACTTTTAGACGGTAATGCTTCGTCAAATAAAAAAGTTCCCGTTGGACCGTTAAATCGACCGTAGACAAAGGTCACCCCTGAATATTTGACTCGATATACGACCGAGGTATGTTCCGGATCCAGTTTGTAAGTCTCTGCGGCATACGCTGAAACGGAGAGTATAGCCAATAGTACAAAGGCTAATATTGCTGGAAATTTATTCAAATTGCGTTGTAAACTCATTTGATTCTCCATATTTTAATATAGTTACATTCCAAATTTTTCACAATATGCGATATTTTTTATTTTAACCGGTTGCAATGCTTGACTGCATCAATATCAAAGCAAATAGATTACAAATTTAAAAGACCTGAAAAAAAGATAAAGCAGATATCGTTGAACGGCAAGGAGACAATCAACCCATACGAAATTAAAAAAGGGACCCTGTGGCGGCAGGATCCCTTTTAAAATATGAAGTTATTTTTGTGTGAGCCCTTAGGTTTAGAATGACTATGTAGTGGCAACCCCGGCTAATTCCGACTCCAGCCGAATACCATATTTTTTGATGCGCTTCCAAATCGTCACCCGGCTCACCCCTAAGATGCGCGCGGCTTCGGACTGATTGCCGCTGACCTGGCGCAGCGTGTTAATCAGCTTGGTTCGCTCTTGCTCCCATGATGCCGGGCTTTGATGGTGACCCACCAAAGGCTTTTTGCCGTTGGGAATGATTTTGGGGGGCAGGTGTTCTCTGCCGATCCAATTGCCCGAACACAATACAAATGCATATTCAATGGCATTGCGCAGTTCACGAACATTGCCGGGCCAGGAATAAATCAGCAGGGCTTCCATGGCTTCAGGGGTCAGGCCGACTATTTTTTTACTGCCTTTGGCGGTATTTTGTTCGATAAAATTTTGGACCAGAAGCGGGATGTCCTCGTATCGTTCGGCTAGAGACGGGCAGCTGAGGGGAAACACATTGATCCGGAAAAAAAGGTCTTCGCGAAATAGATCTTGATCGATCAAGGCGTCGAGGTTCTTGTTCGTAGCGGAGATAATTCTTACGTCCACCGCAATCGTTTTGTGATCACCGACCCGTTCGATTTCTTTTTCTTCCAGCACCCGCAGCAGTTTCACCTGGGTGGCCAGCGGAATATCACCGATTTCATCCAAGAAGATTGTACCTTCGTGGGCCGCCTCGAACCGACCGATGCGCGTGCGATCGGCGCCCGTATAGGCCCCTTTTTCATGCCCGAAGAGTTCGCTTTCCAGCAGGTTTTCATTCAGGGCGGCGCAGTTTACTTTGATAAACGGTTTGTCTTTACGGGGGCTTTCCTCATGAATTGCCCGGGCCACCAGCTCCTTGCCGGTGCCGCTTTGGCCATGGATTAAAACCGGCGCATCGGTCCGGGCGACATTCTCGATGAGCTCAATCAGACGCTGCATCGGCGGAGATTCGCCTAAAAGACCGTGGTGGTCTTCCTCCAGGCGACAGCTTTTGCGCAGGGTTTCGATTTCCTGCTGCTGGCGCACAATTTCAGAGATATCGGTGAAGGTTTCCACTGCTCCGATCATCTGCCCCTCAGAATCTCTGAGTACGGCAGCATTCTTGATAACATGCAGCGCCCGGCGGTCTTTTTTAGAGATTAAACATTTCTTAGCCCTGACGTTGCCTTTTACATAAAGCTGGCACCACTGTTCAGCGGCACCCCGGCCATACAGTTCACAGCCGGTACAGTTTAAGATTCGGCAACTCCTGCCGACCAACTCATCCGCCGAATAACCGGTAAGCTTTTCAGCCGCCGGATTCATCGCCAGGATATTGCCCTCCGGATCGATAACCATCAAACCGTCTTGCAGGGTATCGACGATAGTTTTCCAGTATTTAGCCATTTCCATCAGCATGCACTCCATTCATGCAAAATTCGTGCGCTATTTTTTTCATATATTGCTGAGATAAAAAAATTTAAAAATAATGCCGAGCGTTTAATAATTATTCCGCCGGATCTTCGATCAAACAACTTAATTGAGCATTTAAAGAATAATGTTCAACCCCGCATGTACTATTTTTCAGGGCTCAATAATTGCGTAAACTGTTAATCATGTTAACTTCTAGAGTGTTAACTTAACACTCATTGTTAACCATTACAATGGGAAAAATGGTGCGATTCGCGTGCTGCCGAGAGATTTTTTTCATCAACTCCCGCTTTGTCTGGTATGCCGATTCTCGATAACAATTTGATTATATTAATAAAATATGGTTATCTGATGGTTTTATGCCGTTTGATCTTCTTTTCAGCGGCATTGAACTGCTTACAGCTGAACGCTGGTATAAATATTGCTCAGGATAACCACGTTTAAAGATTATTGATAGAAAAACAGATGGAGGGCACTATGAGGAAGTTGAAATTTAGAAGTATCATCTTGTTTTTCCTGGCGCTGTGTGTTCTGTTTAGCGGCCCCTTTGAGCTGTTTGCCGCCCAGACGGCAAATGAAGAGCAGGCTCCGGGCCGTACGATGGCCCAACAGGCGACCAAGAAAAATCAACTCTGGATCACAGCTGACCATTCCAAGCATGCGATTTTGCAGCAGGAATTTACAGCCGGCCCGCAGGTGACCAAAGCCTGTCTGTCCTGCCATTCGGAAGCGGCAACTCAGTTCCACAAAACCATCCACTGGACCTGGCTGGATCCGAATGTTCCGCCGCAAGAGCGTGTCGGCAAGGCCGGATTATCCATTAACAATTTTTGTATCGCCATGCCCGGCAGTTACCCGCGCTGCACATCCTGTCATGCCGGCTACGGGTTTAAGGACATGTCCTTTGATTTTAGCGATCAGACCAAAGTCGACTGTCTGGTCTGCCACGAACAGACCGGTACCTATAAAAAATTCCCGGCCGGTGCCGGTAATCCGGCCCCCAAGCCGATGGTATTCAAGGGCAACGGCAAAACCTATTTTCCGCCGCAGTGGAATAAGGTGGCCCAGAGCGTCGGTCGTCCGACCCGCAAAAATTGCGGCACCTGCCATTTTTTCGGCGGCGGCGGTGACGGCGTCAAACATGGGGATATGGATTCCTCGCTTATGAAACCCAACAAAGAGCTGGATGTCCACATGGGCCTGGACGGCAAAAACTTTGATTGTGTGCGCTGCCACACCACGGAAACGCACCGGATAGCAGGCCGGACATACGCAACCCCGGCTGCCACCGATCGCAAAAGCCTGGTTGAAGATGATACGATTGCCAAAATTACCTGCGAATCCTGCCACACGGCCACACCCCATAAAGCCGGAGAGAAACCCAACGATCATACCGACAAGGTGGCTTGCCAGAGCTGTCACATTCCGGAATTTGCCCGGGTGAATCCGACCAAGATGTGGTGGGACTGGTCCAAGGCCGGTCAGAAAAAGGACGGCAAACCGTTTAAGAAAAAAGGCGAATTCGGCAAGCCCGTTTATTTCACCCTAAAGGGTGACATGTCCTGGGGCAAAAATGTCAAGCCCGAGTACGATTGGTATAATGGGTCAATCGCCGCTGTAACCGCAAATGACATGGTAGATCCGAGCAAACCGATTCAGATCAACTGGCCGGTGGGCAGTCAAAATGATCCCAATTCACGGATTTCCCCATTCAAGGTCCACCGGGGCAAGCAACCCTATGACAAAATTAACAAAACCTTGCTGATCCCGCACCTTTTCGGCAAAAAAGGCAGCAGTGCCTACTGGGCAGACTGGGACTGGAAAAAAGCCCTCGAAAGCGGTTCGAGCAAGGCCGGCACCAAATTCAGCGGAGAATTTGATTTTGTCGAAACGTCTTATATTTTCCCCATTACGCACATGGTGGCGCCCAAGGATAAATCACTGACGTGTACGGAATGCCATTCGAAAACCGACAGCCGGCTGTCAAACCTGAAAGGGTTTTACATGCCCGGA
>CACVKW010000133.1 GCA_902749685.1 Olavius sp. associated proteobacterium Delta 1
GTTCTTACATAATCTGTCGTTATCAGACAGAGCAATCTATTTAAAAAAACTCAAAGGCAGCTCCGTCTGATAACGCGAGTTTATGTAATCAATTAGCATTTACCACGCCAGACAGCGCCAAAACAAAAGGCAAGCGGCTGTCTTAATTTTACTGCCCTTCTCCCCGACCACCACCCCTTAAGGAAAGGATCGGATCATTTTAAGCCGGCAATTAAAACAAAAAGGCAGTCAAAGATAAAATTCTTCAACCGCCTTCGGTTTCTTCATTATTTAATATTGAAGTCCAGACCCTAATGTTTTCCATTAACTACAGCTTTTCTCCACACTTGGCACACGATTTAGGTATCCACGGTGTCCAAATATAAAGATCATTACCTAAGATTTTTACAGGATTGTGTAAAACGGATTTGCCGCATGAAGGACACTTAAGTGTCAAACAGTAAACACCTATTGCAACGGTAAATAGCAACAAAAGGATTAGAATGTATTCACCTACATAAACCGAACCTATCATCAGGACAGAGCCAAGGACAAACCACAAGGCCACAATAATTCTATAGTTTCTTCGCAATGGTGACATCATTATCACTTACACGGATCTCCAAAGGGATTATCAAAGAAGTCTCGTATATCGTTCAAAAAGTCTCTAATCGTATAGGTTCCGGTAAAACTGCCCGTTATTGAACCGCCAACAAGTGTAGCAGAAGGTCCTAACCCTATTGTCCCGCCTAAAAATTCTCCAGTGTTAATATCTACAATAGACGTAATGCTAATAGGGCCAATGATTAAGTTCTGGTTTATTGTAGTGCCAGAGACATTTGAGATGTCGCCTTTGATATAACCAAGAAACGCATCGGCAGATACATTGAGACCTAAACCGCCACCAACTGAACCGAAAACCCCTGCGTCGGCTTTGCTTCTGCCGATTCCCGGATTAATTACAATACCTCCGCTTCCTTCAACACCGGCTACTCCCACTGCGCTGCCACCAACTCCGGCAAGAATATTAAGCAGCCCATATGGATCAAGGCGATTAGTCGGGTTGTTATCAGCATAGGCAAATAGATTAATCCCCCCGAGCAATCCAATGGGATCCGGAGTAAGATATCTCCCGGTCTTCGGATCATAATACCGGTGCCAATTGTAGTGAAGCCCGGTTTCGGCATCAAAGTACTGGCCGGCATATATTCTGATGCGCATGGCCCCCTAAAGAGCACTTTTTTTAGACCCCCTGGTGAACCGCCTGTCAAAGGGCAATAACCGAATAGCTTAGGTCAGCATTTATTTGTAAACATCACCTCTGGGACCAATGTGATCAACGTAGACAACATCCTCTTTTTCATCAAACCAATAGATGATACGAAGCTTTCCTGCCCGTATTCGATGGTAACCGTTCCATTCGCCGGCCATGTGCTTTATACCCGGTTGGTCCAATGGATTTTGCTCCAACTGCACAAGGGTGTTCTTGATTCGTTGTTTGGTGTCCCTGGGAAGGCGCTTAAGATACTTGGCAGCGTGTCGATGAACGATTACCTTGCTCATCAGATTGAGTCCAAATCTACGTATGCGTCTTTATTGCCGCTTTCTCGATCCTTGCGGGCCTCACGCAGCTGTTTTACCGCTTCGTCATCCAGGTCCAGTCCCAACAACTCCTCTATCTTTCTATAATCTTCGAGCAAGATAACAACCTCCTTGGGGTTGCCGTGTTCGTCTACAATGTATCTTTTATTGATGTTCATCGTTAAAACTCCTTTGTTGTGACTGTATAGAGTCTAAGGCAAAACCTTATTCAAATCAAGATCGATAATTCAGTTAAAGGAAAAAGGCATTTTTTCTTTAGCCGCCATATTAAAATCCGACAGGATTCCTTTGATCAAGGGTGGTGGGTGGGATAAGAATAAAATCAGACAGCCGCATACCGCCCGGCTGGTGCCGGCCCCGACACTACCGGGATCTTCGACTGGCAGGCTATGTGCCCGGGCAAATTGGCGGGATTTTTGGCCTGATGACATAATAGGAATTATCAGACGGCTTTTTACCGGGTTGTTTTAAAATAGATAAAAATCTGTCTGATAATTCAGCTCCTATTATGTCAGAAGACAATGCAAAAAATCATGCCAATTTGCCCGCTGCAGTTAGCATGACCGCCGGCACCATTAAAATAGACATGCGGCTTCCTTTTTTTGTTGGTGGGCGGGTGGGGATTATTTAGCGGGGTTGCGGGCATAAAAGCCCGATTTCAGACAATCCGCAGCCAGTCTGCTTTTTTTGGGTCTCTCATTTGCCTCAGATTGGACGATCTTATTTAAGCTAATACCAGAGTATGCCTTATTTGGGCTTGTTTTGCAGGGATTCGGAGGGATGATACTTGGCATGGATCTGCTTGAGGTCGTTGATGGTGACATGGGTGTAAATCTGGGTGGATTCCAAAGACTCGTGTCCCAGCATCTGCTGCAGGTGTCGGGTGGGGGCACCGTTTTTGAGCATGTGCGTTGCGCAGGTGTGGCGGAACGTGTGCGTGGTGACATTTTTTTTGATACCGGCAAGCTGCACACAGCGCTTGACCGCTGCCCAGATGCCGTTGGCATTCATTTGGCGTCCCCAGCGGTTTAAAATCAAATAGCCCGGATCACGACCGTTTACAAAGCAGGATCGTACCATCAGGATATAGTTTTGGATCAGTTCGCAGACTCGCCGACTTAACGGGACCACACGCTCTTTGTTGCCTTTGCCCTGGATGCGGATGTAGCCGGCATCCAGATCAAGATCGACAAGCCTGATATTGCGGACCTCGTCCCGTCGGATGGCCGTATCGTAGAGGATCTCAAGGATGATGCGGTTTCGGTATCCGCGGTTGGTTCGCATATCCGGTGCATCCAGAAGTTGTTTAACCTCGTTGGGACTTAAGATGACCTTGGGCAGGCGCTTGGGTTTTTTGGGAAGCTGGATACTTTCTGCCGGATCATGGATCAGGTAATCTTTATCCTTAAGGAACTTGGTAAGGCCCTTGATCACCCCCAGCGTTTGGGCCTGGGTGCGCAAGCTGAGCGGTTTGCCTTTGGCGGTTAAAGAAAAATACAGCTCCTGTTGGTACTCGGCCAGGATGTCGGCACTAAGATCCTCGATGTGATCGGCGTTTTCGGTCTCTAAAAAGCGGACAAAACGACGCAGCACGTACTTGGCCCCCCGAACGGTATGGTATGAGCGGCCCAGCACTTTCAGATTTTTCAAA
>CACVKW010000134.1 GCA_902749685.1 Olavius sp. associated proteobacterium Delta 1
TAACAACCACCCTACATACAAGGAGGATTTTTTTCAATGACTCGTTTTACAACTCATTATATGACTCATTCTAAACTCGTTTTTGGACAAGAGTGATAAAAAATAATTGTTTAAACGTCACCTCCTCCCAAAGGGTTCGATGGTGATCATGTAAATGTACCTGTAATATATTTATGTTATAAATAAGCACCCACAATAATATTATAATGGTAATTGGTAGTATTATTTGAATTATGTTTAACATCCTATTCGCATTCCGTGCTTTCACCAAATAGATAATTGAGAAGGTTGTCTAACATCTCACTAAAATTGTAAACTTTTGTCGATGATACTCCTCCATATAAGTTAGCCCAAACTACGCTAAAATCTACTCCAACAAGATGGCTCTTTCCAGTATAGCCGGGACCTATTTCATATTCAAAATTATACCCTATTACTTTATCTCCCCCAATACCAACAACACCACTAATCCCATTCAAGTCATTTATACTCTTAGCGGTTGTGGTTGAATCTGCAACAAAAAAGACACCTATGCCTGCCAACTCTGTTGCTCCACCCCCTGAATGAGATATTGAAAGCCCAAAGTCTCCTTGTTTATCATCAACCCATAAAATAGAATAACTTCCCGTACCACCGAGCAAGGCAGCGTTTACGGAAATGCCTTTTCCTTTCGTTTCCAGTCCAAAAGGGTCAATCGCATTAATTGGAGTATTACCCGCATATGAGTATAGATTAATGCCTCCTAACAATCCAATCGGATCCGGTGTCAGGTATCTCCCAGTCTTGGGATCATAATATCTGTGCCAGTTATAATGCAGCCCGGACTCTTCATCGAAGTATTGGCCGGCATATATTCCGATGCACGTTGCCCCCTAAAGAGCACTTTTTTTTTGGGGGGTCCAGGAAGCTTGCTGCGTGTCAAA
>CACVKW010000135.1 GCA_902749685.1 Olavius sp. associated proteobacterium Delta 1
TGACCAATGGTGGTTGTTTGAAGGTACCTAACTGATATTTTTACAAATATTGCTTGAATGAAAATTAAAATATTTTAAACATACGAAATGTAAGATCTATGATGTTCGTTCGGGTATTGCCGAAGGACGCACCATGGCCGACCCATTAAATGAAAGCGGTGTGTTTCCTCCCATGGTTTGCCAGATGATTGGTGTGGGTGAGTCAACCGGTGCGCTGGACGCCATGCTGGAGAAAATTGCTGATTTTTATGATGAGGAGGTTGATCAAGCCGTTGAGAATCTGACTTCCTTGATTGAGCCCTTTATGCTGGTTTTTTTAGGCGTGACCATCGGTGGTTTGGTAGTAGCCATGTATCTTCCGATCTTTAAAATGGCTGGCGCCATGGGCTAACCCCGCAAATCAATAGATTTAAGAAATGCCGCAAAATACATTTGCGGCATTTTTTTTCTGATCTGATTGACATACGGCTGTTTTTCTGCCACCTAAGTTGAGCCATTGTCGAGGCTGTAGGTCCGCCTTTGGCGGGTTGTAATGCCGCCGCAAGAGGGGGCGCAGATCTACCTCTGGCGAGATTGCCGCAGATACAAAGAAGATGTGTTAAAGGGCGCTATGGATCGTACACCGCAAGTACCCGAAGGGGAGATCAAACACAAGCTGAAGTGGTTGATGCTTTTTCGGATCCTTTTTTCATCCCTGCTTTTGGGCTCCGCCATTATTTTACAGTTCGGAGATTCTCCGCCGCCCCTGAATCGGCCACTTATTATATTATACGGCCTTATCGCATCCATCTTTTTGCTATCTCTCATATATGCGGTGGGTTTACGCCGCATAAAGCGTCTCATTTTAATTGCCTATGTGCAGGTTGTAATCGATACGTTTATTGTGACGATAATATTGTTTGTAACGGGCAATTATTCAAGTATCTTCTCCTTTCTGTACCTTGTCGTGATCATTTATTCCAGCATCCTGATTCCCATCCGGGGAACAATGGTCATCGCAGCCATTTGTAGCATCCAGTTCGGCATCATGGTTGATCTTGAGTACTATGGTGTTATTTTGCCCTTTGGTACTGAAGACCTGCTTTTGGCATCCGCCTACACTTGGAATCAGGTCTTGTATAAAATTTTGATAACCATGACAGCCTGCTTCGCAGTTGCCTTTCTCAGCAGCTTTCTGTCGGAACAGGTCCGCAGAACCCGCAACGAACTGCGAATGATGGAGGATCATGTAAAACGCGTTGATAAAATGGCCGCGATAGGTGAGATGGCCGCCGGCATGGCCCATGAAATCAAGAACCCCCTTGCTTCCCTGACAGGTTCAATTCAACTTCTGCGTGAAGATATCCGCTATGATGCGGATCATGATCGCTTGATGCAAATTGTGCTACGTGAGGCCGACCGCTTAAGCTCCCTGGTAACCAACTTTTTACTATATGCACGACCTCCGGCCGGTAAGGTTGAGGCAATGGAACTCGAAAAAATAATCATCGATACCGCCGAGCTATTTGAAAAAGGCGCCAGCAACGACCGTCGCATAACGACCACCAAAAACATTCAATCCGGTATTTGGATTTCAATGGATCCTTTACACCTACGTCAGATTTTATGGAATCTGCTGATAAATGCCGCTGAGGCCATTGAAGGTGAAGGGAAGATCCATATTGAACTACATGGATCCAAGAATAAGCAGGCCTATATTAAGATTTCCGATAATGGCTGTGGCATGACCCAGGAGGAAATAAATTATATTTTTGATCCCTTTTTTACCACCAAAGCTACCGGCACGGGACTCGGTCTTTCAATTGTTCACCGTATTCTTGAGGCCTACGATGCCCTGTTGGATGTCGAAAGTAAAATAAATGAAGGGACGACCTTTATTCTGCAATTTAAGCAGCTTGAACGACCCGGCTAACCCCCTGGTTGTTATTTTTTTGTATGTCGTGCAAAAAAGGTAGAATTAGGCATTTTCCCGGTCTATTCGAGTTATGACGCTCCTGGGCGCCAATTAGGAACCCTTAACCTCCACCATGAGTCTTTGCCAATTCCATTTGCTGTAAATACTTGCTCTTCCAAGGCCAGGTCATAATCTCGAACATCGCCTTGAAATCACTGCATTTAGACGAATGATTAAATTCTCGCGCAAAGACACTAAGGCCCAAAGAAAGATAGAGATAACTTAGCGCCTTTGCGGCTTTGCGAGAGGTCGTCTTTGGTCGACCATGATCAGCACACATACTTCGACGTTGCCCTGATTTGCTTTCCAACTTGATCTTGACAGTATTCTGCAAATGGGCTACTTAATAAAATTTACATTTTGGTTGGGCTTTTAGCCGGCCCGCGACCAGTCACCAGAGGAGATTGCCGCCGGATTACCGGTCGGTATAATCTCAAATCGATTGATGAGGATTATGGAAAAAAACAGCGACATTTTGCGCAAGCGCAAAGATAAAATTGAAGAATTAAAGAATAGCGGTATCAATCTTTTTCCCAATGGGTTTAACCTTTCACATAATATTCGGGACATTCAAAATGTTATCGAAAAATCTACCCTAACCTTGACGGAAGATGAACCACTTTTTGTTACGGCCGGCCGCATGATGGCGATCAATAATTTTGGCAAGAGCGCCTTTATTCGCTTCAGGGACCGCACGGGGCAGCTTCAGGCTTACGTCCAAAAAGACCGCATTGGAGATGATGCCTACCGTCTTTTCAAACAACTCGATATCGGCGATTTTGTGGGGTTAAAAGGAGGATTATTTCAAACGCGGACCGGAGAGTGGACCCTGCTGGTAAGCGAGCTTGATTTGCTCTGTAAAGCCACGCGCCCCCTGCCCGAGAAATTTCATGGACTGCGAGATCCGGAAAAACGATATCGTCAACGATATATTGATTTGATTATGAATACGGAGGTGCGTGACCTTTTCCTGAAACGCAGTCAAATCATACAGCTAATACGCAATTTTTTCCTTAAGCGGGATTTTCTCGAAGTTGAAACGCCCATGATGCAGCCGATTCCCGGCGGTGCGGAAGCAACTCCCTTTAAAACCCATCATAATGCCCTGGGGATGGACCTCTACCTGCGTATTGCACCGGAGCTGTATTTAAAGCGTCTGGTTGTCGGTGGATTTGAGAGGGTTTTTGAGATCAACCGCAATTTTCGAAATGAGGGGGTGTCTACCCAGCACAATCCGGAATTCACCATGCTTGAATTCTACCAGGCCTATGCCACCTATACCGATCTGATGGATCTGACCGAGGCGCTGATAACCGGCGTGTCTGAAACACTGACCGGGTCGGCCAAGATCAATTACCAGGGTCAATCCATTGATTTTTCAGATAAGTGGCGCCGCCTGCCGCTTTATGATGCTCTGGTGCAACTGGGAGGCATTGATCCTGATCTGTTGAACGACAAAGATGGACTGCTTGAATTTGCATCCCGCAAAGGAGTAAAGGTGACCAAAACCGGTCAATTGGGCAAAGTCATCACCAAATTATTTGACGCGCTGGTGGAGCCTAAGCTGATCCAGCCCACCTTTATTACCGGGTACCCGGCGGAAGTCTCTCCATTATCGCGACGCAGTGATCAGCAGCCCGATCTGACTGAACGCTTTGAGCTTTTTATTGCCGGCCGAGAAATCGCCAACGGATTTTCAGAGCTCAATGATCCGGTTGACCAGTATGAGCGATTTGCCCAGCAGGTTAAGGGACGGAAGGCCGGCGATGAAGAAGCTCACCGGATGGATGATGATTATATTGAGGCCCTGGATTACGGTATGCCGCCGACTGCCGGTGAAGGCATCGGGATAGACAGGCTGGTCATGCTGCTCACCGATGCGGCCTCCATTAGAGAAGTCATTCTTTTTCCGCATATGAAACCGGCCGGAAACTGATTGAGCATGGCGCATAGGGTAATGGGCATAGGGCTTCTAAGTCGGAATGCGGATGGCGACAAGCCCAGCCGAGTCGAAGTGGGAAAAATTGAGGGTATCGATTGCGGATTCAGGAAGCAATTCTGGCGATTTTTAAAATGACGGAGCGAAGCGACATCAACAAATATTCAATTTGCAATTCCCCGATATAGCGGGATTTACGCTGCGCTGCAACCGGCTTGTCCGTCTAAATATTAAATACTAACAGCATCCAATAACCAATAACCAATAACCAATAACCATTCCATGTCATTCGAAACTTTCGTGGGCCGTCGATATCTTCGGGCCAAGCAAAAGCAGGCATTCATTTCCTTGATCACCATTCTCTCCATTGCCGGAGTGGCGCTGGGAGTGATGGCCTTGATTGTGGTCATTGCGGTGATGACCGGATTCGAGGCGGATTTGAAGACGCGTATATTAGGCGGACAGCCGCAGGTAATGATTATGCGTCACGGGGGTGCGGGATCGTTTACCAAATATCGCGAGATCCTGGCGGAAGTTGAAAAGACGCCGGGCGTTGAGGCGGCCACGCCATTTATTTACGCACAAATCATGCTCAAGTCAAAAAATGGGGCCGCTGGAGCCGTATTGAGAGGAATTGATCCTGAATCGGCCGGCCGGGTCATGAAAACCCTGCAGGATTTGAACCTGCCAAGTTCGACCGAAGCAAAATCATCTCAAAACCCGTCCCCCGGCATTGTGCTGGGCCGTGAATTGGCTAAAAATCTAGCAGTCGTTGAAGGAGATGCCATCTACGTGATATCTCCCCGGGGCATGATATCGCCCATCGGGCATGTTCCGACGATGCGGCAGTTTAAAGTAACCGGCTTTTTTGAGTCCGGTATGTATGAGTATGACCAGACCTTTGCATACATCAATATCCGGGATGCCCAGAAAATTATGCGCCTGGGAGATTCAGTCACCGGACTGGATATTCGGGTCACCGACTTATATGATGCTCGCAATATTGCCCAAAAGATTACCGGCAAACTCGGTTTTCCCTATTGGGCACGGGACTGGATGCAGATGAATCGCAATTTATTTAAAGCGCTAAAACTGGAAAGACGGGTCATGTTCATCATTTTGACCCTCATCGTTCTGGTGGCAGCTTTTAACATCGCCAGTAGTCTCATTATGATGGTTATGGGAAAAACCCGAGATATTGCCATCTTAAAGGCCATGGGAGCCACCGAGCGCAGCGTGAAAAAGATATTTGTTTTAAACGGTATGGTCATCGGAGCCCTTGGCACCCTCATCGGGTTGGGGCTGGGACTCGTCATTTGTACCGTGCTTAAACATTATAATATTCACGAATTGGCGGGTGATATATATTATTTTACAACAAGGTTGCCGGTGAAGCTTGAATTTTTTGACGTCGCTTCAATTATTGCTGCTGCGCTGTTAATTTGTTTTCTCGCCACGCTGTATCCGGCACGCCAGGCAGCTAAATTGAATCCTGTTGAGGCGATCCGCTACGGTTAATAAATGAATTGAATATTGAAGAATGAAAATTGAAGATTTGCGGTAGGCTGTCTGTTTTATTTTCAACGCCTTCTTGGAAGTATTAGAAACCACACTTAAAAAGATTGAATTTCTCATAGGGAAACAATGCATATTGAGAAGCAAGACCGCGAGTCCGGACAATTCGCAAATTTGATAACCGTTCGCAGCTTAAGTAAAAGTTATACCAACGGCGGGACCAGAATCGATGTTTTGACGGACCTCGATTTTGATCTGTCAATCGGTGAATCCGTTGCGATCGTGGGGGCTTCCGGGATTGGTAAATCCACTCTGCTTCATATTGTCGGCACTTTGGATCGGCCGGATAGCGGTGAATTGCTGTTTCAAGGAGATGATGTTTTTTCATATGACGATTTAAAACTGGCCAGGTTTCGCAACAAATCCGTCGGATTTGTTTTTCAATTTCATCATCTCCTGCCCGAATTCAGTGCGGTTGAAAACGCGATGATGCCGGCACTGATCAGCGGCACGAGCAAACAGAAAGCGATTCAGGCGGCCGAGGAGATTCTCGTCAGAGTCGGGCTGAAAGATAGACTGCATTACCGGGTGGGAAAATTGTCCGGCGGGGAACAGCAACGGGTGGCCCTGGCCAGGGCGCTGGTATTAAAACCTGTGATCCTGCTGGCGGATGAACCCACCGGAAATCTGGATAAATCCAACAGCGAGCACGTTCACTCCCTGTTGATGGAGTTAAATCAGGAATTCTCCATGACACTGGTAGTGGTGACCCACAATTCGGAGCTTGCATCTTTCATGTCCCGCCGTGTAACAATTGTTGATGGTAGACTGACACCGGTAGCTGAATCCGTTTGAATTGACGCCAAACATATTGAAACTCCATTTTATGATCAAACGTGCGTGGCTGATATTTTCCTTAATAGCTTGTTTACTGCCTGACGTCGCCTTTGCGCAGCAGACTGTCAGAGTCGTTATATTGCCTTTTAAAATACATGCCCAGGAGGAATTATCGTATTTGCAAAAGCAAATTCCTCAAGCTATCAAAACCCAGCTTGAACAGGAAGGCGCCAAAGTGCTGGTCATCGACCAGGAGTCCCTCGAGTCGCGCAATATGCAGGCTGACAATCTGAAAGATATTCGCGAAATGGGTATTGAAACCGGCACGGACTATGTTGTCTGGGGAAGCCTGACCTGGATCGGTCAGAATTTCAGTCTGGATGCAAAGTTGCTCTCACCGTCCGAAGATGAAAAACCCCAGCTATTTTCAGCTGAAGGTGAAGGTGTCGAAAATCTGCCCGGTACCCTGACTATATTAGTGAACGAACTTGGATTAAAGCTATTTAAACGCGAAAAAATTACTGAAGTCCGGATCAAAGGCAATAATCGCATTGAAGAGGATGCCATCAGAAGGGTGTTAAAGATTAAACCCGGAGACGTATTGAAACCAAAGGATATCAGTGAGGAAACAAAAGCCGTCTATAAAATGGGGTACTTTGACGATATTCGGATTGAAGCCCAAACTGTGCCCCAGGGCAAAATCATAACAGTTGTCGTCACGGAAAAACCAACCGTTCGCAGTATCCTTCTTGACGGAAATACCTGGGTTTATGACGATGATGAGATCAAGGAAGAGATTACCCTCCGTAAGGGATCCATTCTCAACATCAATATCATTCAAAATGACATGCGGCGGATTGAGGAACTGTATAAAGAGAAGAATTTCTACAATGTCAAGGTCAGTTTCAAAGTATATCCCAAGGAAAAGAACCAGGCCGACATTGAATACGTCATCGAAGAGGGCGATAAATTCCAGATAAAAAAGATAACATTCGTCGGCAATACGGCCTTTTCCAGCAGCAAATTGAAACGGATGATGAGTACTTCGGAAAAGGGTTTGCTCTCGTTCATCACCAGTTCAGGTGATCTCAATCAGGAACAATTGATTCAGGACGCCGCCAAGCTGACGGCATTTTATCATAACAACGGTTACGTTCAGGCGCGCGTCGGCGAGCCGGAAGTGATTTTTGAGGAGGATGGAATTGTTATTAACGTGCGGCTTGTCGAGGGGCCACAGTTCAAAGTGGGCACGATTGCCATGGCCGGTGATTTGATTATAGCAGAGGAGCAACTGCTGCAAACGCTCGAGATTGCCGGGGAAGAATATTATAATCGAGACACGTTGCGATTGGATGTGATTGAGCTGACCGACATATATTCGGACGAAGGATATGCCTATGCCGATATTGCCCCGAGGATTGAGGAGGATCCCGAAAAATTAGTTGTTAATATCACGTTTGAGATAAGTAAAGGCAAACAGGTCTATTTTGAAGAGATAGTTATCAGCGGTAATTCGAAAACCCGGGATAAGGTGATCCGGCGCCAGTTGAAAGTTTATGAACAGGAACTATACAGCGGCCGACGCCTGAAACGCAGTGTTAGAAATTTGTATCGGCTTGATTTTTTTGAAGATATAAAGGTCAATACCATAAAAGGCAGTGCTGATGACAAAATGCGACTGCGCATCGATGTCACCGAAAAAAGAACCGGAGCTTTTAGCTTCGGCGCCGGTTACGGCAACATTGAAAATTTATTTTTGACGGCTTCGATTTCCGAAAAAAACCTGTTCGGCCGGGGGCAAATTCTGTCATTGAAAGGACAGCTGGGCACTAAAACCCAGCGGTACACCTTGAGTTTTACCGAGCCATGGTTCTTGGATATCCCGCTGTCGGCCGGCGGTGATATATACAACTGGGCCTACAGTTTCGCCACCTATGATAAAGACAGTGTCGGCGCCAAGCTGCGTTTAGGGTATCCGCTTTTTGACTTTACACGGGGCAACCTGACCTACACCTATGATATTGCTGATATTCACAACGTGGAAGATGATGCCTCGGATTCCATCAAACACGATGCCGGCGAAAACATTAAAAGCAGTATTACAGCTCGAATAAGATATGATTCGAGGGATCAGCTTTTTCATCCCACCGGCGGTTCTACGCATAACCTGTCCTATGAATTCGCCGGCCTGGGCGGCACTGTCGGTTTTAACAAAATCATTGGAGAAACCGGCTGGTATTTTCCCCTGGTATGGCAAACCATCGGCGTGCTGCATGGCAAAGCCGGTTACGTCAGACAGCTTGAGGGCAAAACCTTGCCGGACTATGAAAAATTCTATATGGTGGGTCCCGATGCGTTGCGCGGTTTTGAGCGCGATGACTTAAGCCCGCGGGATAATAACGGCAACGAAATCGGTGGCAACAAATTTATTCAGTTTAACGCCGAGGTCAGATTCCCGCTGGTACCCGCGGCCGGTGTCTACGGCGTGACCTTTTTTGACACGGGGGATATTTACGATGAAGATGAAGACATTGAGCTCGACAATCTGCGCGAAAGTGCCGGACTGGGAGTTCGCTGGCTTTCTCCCATGGGACCGGTTCGATTGGAATATGGCTGGATACTCGATCCCAAACCAACTGACGCCGCTACGGGCAACTGGGAGTTTTCCATGGCCTCGGCTTTCTAAGGGCTCACGAAAAAATAATTTCTCATTTTAGACGCCGATGCTGCCGGCAGAGAAACTCAAGTCACCCCGTGCTGTACACGGCATGTTAGTTGAATCTTAAAAGATATACTCTGATAAATTCGATATGAAAACCATGTTTTTTTGTTGCAAATTCGATGCGTATGAATCATCTATAGGATACATCACCTAAAACCGGATCGGCCTGAAGCGGAGAATTGACTATTGAAATATTCAATTCCAATGCGGTCACAATATTTTGCTTATTCGTTCAGAAAAGGGGGGTACAATGAGAGCTGTCAAATGCACTTTTGCGATTTCGCTGTTAATTATATTTATATTTACCAATTCGCTATTCGCTGCTGATGTTGCCAAGATCGGTGTCATCGATTTACAAAAAATTTTAGAAACCTCCACCGCCGGAAAATCAATCCAGGCTCAACTCAAGAAACAAAAGGAGCAGATGGAGTCTGATTTGAAGCAGAAAGGTTCTGAAATTGAGAAGATCAGCAAGCGGCTCGAACGCGAAGCCATGGTGATGAGCAAGGAAATGCGCGAAGAAAAAGAGCGTGAACAGCGCATCAAGATCAATGATTTTAAATCGCTTCAGAAAAAATACCGATCCGACCTGCAAAAACTTGAAGTTGGATTGATGAATCAGCTGCAAAAAGATATCAAGGAAATTGTCGATGTGATCGGGAAAAAAGCCGGGTATCTTTTAATTATAAATAAATACAGCGTGCTATACTCGCCCGGGTCGATTGATATCACCGGGGACCTGATCAAAAAACTCAACGCCAAGACAGCCAAAAGAAAATAGTAGTAACCCGGACGCGTACGAAATGTGGTGAAGTCTATGAAGGTTTCGATAGCCGAAATTGCCGACCTGGTGCAGGGCCGGGTGGTGGGAGATCCCGATCGAATGATCAACGGGGTCGCCCCCTTTGAACAGGCCGGCGAGCACGATATTACCGTGGCAGGCAATGCCAGGTTTTTAAAAAAGATCAACGATTGCAGCGCTGCAGCGATGATTGTACCAAAGGACATCGAAATCCCGCAGCGCAATCTTGTCCAGGTCGCTAACCCCATGGTGGCCTTTGCCAGAGTGCTGCAACACTTTCATCCACCGGTTCGGCCCCTGGACGGGATCCATCCACGCGCTGAGATCGGCCGGGAATTTAAGTATGGTCAACATATTTCCATTGGTCCGCAGGTGGCCATTGGGCATCATGTTACCCTGGGCGATCAGGTTTGGCTGCATCCGGGTGTTGTCATTGGAGATAAGGTTGCCATCGGAAACGACGTGATCATCCACCCCAATGTCACCATCCAGGAGCGTACGATCATCGGCAACCGGGTAATCATTCATTCCGGTACTGTGGTCGGCTCCGATGGTTTTGGATTTGCACCGGATGGCACAACATATCACAAGATTCCGCATACCGGGATCGTGCAAATTGATGATGATGTTGAAATCGGGACTAATAATGCCATCGATCGGGGTACCTTCGGCAAGACCCATATCCGACAGGGGGTAAAAACAGATAACCTGGTTCACGTCGCGCACAATGTTACGGTGGGAGAGAATACGGTTCTGGTAGCCCAGGTCGGAATTTCGGGCAGTGTTACAATCGGTAAAAACGCCATTTTAGCCGGGCAGGCGGGTATTGCCGGACATCTGACCATTGGTGATCATGTGACGGTCGGTCCCCAGACCGGGGTCGGTAAATCAGTCCCCGATGGGCAGATTGTATCGGCCGGCATACCGGAAATGCCGCACAGACTATGGCTGAGAGTCGTGCGAACAATCCCCAGATTGCCGGATATCAGCAAAAGACTTCGGAGATTGGAAAAAAGATTTAAAGACATCGAAAAAAAATTGGACTAAAAATGGAATCAGATTACGACATCCAGGCTATTATGGAAAAGTTGCCGCACCGCTATCCGTTTCTGCTGGTGGATCGGATCATCAAACTGATACCGGATGACAAGATCGTGGCGTTGAAAAATGTTACCATTAACGAGCCTTTTTTCCAGGGTCACTTCCCGGGCAAGCCGGTCATGCCCGGTGTGCTCATTATTGAAGCGATGGCCCAGGCCGGTGGAATACTTGCCTATGAGACTGCTCCTTCTGAAAAGCGCAACCGGCTTATCTATTTCATGGGGATGGATAAAGTCCGATTTCGCAAAATGGTCCGCCCGGGAGACCAGATCATATTCGAAGCTAAAATTTTAAAATTCCGGTCAAAGGTTGCCAAAATGTCAGGCACTGCGACTGTTGACGATCAATTGGTTGCCGAGGCTGAGCTGATGGCATCTTTTGGAGATACTATATGATACATCCAACTGCAATTGTTGATTCGAAAGCTGAAATTGATACGAATGTTGAAATCGGTCCCTACTCGGTTATCAGTGATAATGTTTCGATCGGATCCGGCACTGTGATTGGTCCCCATGTCATTGTTGACCGCTATGTATCCATCGGTCCGGATTGTCAAATATTTCAATTTGCCTCGGTGGGGGCAGAGCCCCAGGCCGTCAAATTTAAAGGCGAAAAGACGTTTGTAAAAATCGGACGCGGTACGATCGTGCGGGAGTTTACGACCATTAACCGGGGAACTGCATTTGGTACGGGAGTTACCGAAATCGGAGAAGAAAATCTGCTTATGGCATACTGCCATGTTGCCCACGACTGCCAGACCGGCCGTCGAGTAATCCTGGCCAATAACGCGACTCTGGCGGGTCATATTACCATTGGAGATTATGTCACCGTCGGTGGACTGGTGGCCATTCATCAATTTGTCAGAATCGGAGAATACGCCTATGTCGGCGGAAAATCAGGCGTGCCGAAAGACATCCCGCCGTATGTGATTGCAACCGGTGAACGGGCAAAACTTTACGGTCTCAATCGGGTGGGACTCAAGCGTCACGGTTTTCCAGAAACCACCGTCACTGCATTAAAAAAGGTTTACCGAATTTTTTTCCGGATTGGATTAACCCTCAATGAAGCCATCGAAAGATCCCTGGCGGAAGTGGATCATTTACCGGAAGTAATTAATTTCATCAACTTCATCAAATCCTCTGAGCGAGGCATTACCCGCTAATGACCAGGGCAAGGGTGATAAAAATGCATCCCGATTTATATTAGCTCTGTTGCCAGTAGTGCAACAGAAGATATCAGGTTTCAGGTGTCAGGTGTCAGGTGTCAGGATTATGGATTGAAAATACTGACACCTGAACAACGACCCCTGAAACCTTTTTTATTGAGGGACAGTGGCCCTTTATTATTCCCAGGGTCAAAAATTGGAGCATATGCGTTATGGATGAAATTCGGGTAGGAGTGATTGGGGTCGGCTATCTTGGCAAATTCCATGCTGAAAAGTATGCCGCTATGGATAACGTGCGCCTGGTAGGGGTGGCGGATATCGATCAGTCCCGAGCCGAAGATCTTGCTGCCAGACTCGGCAGCCGGGCCTATGCGCACTATCTTGATCTTCTCAGCCATGTTGATGCGGTTAGCATCGTGGTACCGACGGAGTCGCATTTTAGCGTTGGACTTGAATGCTTAAACCACGGAGTGGATGTGCTGATTGAAAAACCCATGACAGCCACCCTTGAACAGGCTGATAAACTAATCGATGTCGCCGAATCAAGGGATCGTATCTTGCAGGTTGGCCACCTGGAGCGTTTTAACCCGGCGGTGCTGGCGCTCAAAGATGTCATTACGAACCCGATGTTTATCGAAGCCCACCGGTTAAGTATTTTTAAAGACCGCTCCACGGATGTCAGTGTCGTGCTGGATTTAATGATCCATGATATCGATATTATCCTGAACATCGTCAAGTCCGAGATTCAGAGCATCCACGCCGCAGGTGTTCCGGTCATCTGTGAACATGCCGATATAGCCAATGTGAGATTACAGTTTGAAAGCGGGTGTGTGGCCAACGTAACGGCCAGTCGGATTTCAACCAAGAATCAGAGAAAAATAAGATTATTCCAGAAGGATGCCTATATTTCGGTGGATTTTACCACGCGCGAAATTACCCTGATTCGTCGCGATGAAAATAATTCCGACAGCCTGGTGCCCGGCACGGATTTTCAGCAGTTATCCTTTACCGAGGCCGATGTGCTGGAAAATGAATTGGCATCCTACATCCAGGCGGTTCGCACTAGAAATGCTCCAGTGGTATCCGGACATGCCGGTCGCAAAGCTCTGGCCGTGGCCCTGGATATCATGGACCAGGTGGCGGCGGCGATTGAAAAATATCTATGAAGTCTACCTCAAATAAATCCTGTGTGGCCATTGTCGCCGGTGAAGCATCCGGCGACCAGCACGGTGCCAAACTGGTCCGGGCCATGCGAAAAAAAAACCCGGAGTTGTTCTTCTGTGGAATCGGCGGTCCTGCTCTCAGGCAGGCCGGTGTGCGTATCGTGCTGGATTCCGCAGAACTGACGGTCGTTGGTATCACTGAGGTGTTATGCAAGATCCCTGGCATCTTGAAAGGGATGGGAATTATTAAAAAGCTTTTAAAAAGCCTCAAACCCGATCTTCTTATCCTTATTGATTTTCCCGACTTTAATCTCCATATTGCTTCCGGAGCCAAAAAACTCGGCATTCCCGTACTATATTATATCAGTCCCCAGATATGGGCCTGGCGGCGAGGCCGGGGCAAGCGCATTGGAAAACTCGTCGATCGCATGGCGGTGATTCTGCCCTTTGAGGAGCAATTTTACCAGGAATTCGATGTGCCGGTGACGTTCGTCGGACACCCCCTGCTGGACGACGCCCTGCCGCCAGTCGGGCAAACTTTGAAAAGTGGAGTTCAGGACCCGCCTGTCATCGGTCTGGTGCCTGGATCCCGTGAGGATGAAATTACCAGGCTGCTTCCGATTATGCTGGATGCCGGCGATATTTTGAAACAAAGGCTAAAAAATGTTACATTTATGGTCTCTCAGGCAGTTTCCATCGACAGCGGCCTCATTCAAAACATCGTCAATAGGCATCCGGTTTGGGAAGAAGTTAACGTGGTTTCAGACGGGGTGGAGGGTGTGTTAGAATATTGTGACGCGATCGTTGCTGCGTCCGGAACGGTGACACTCCAGGCTGCAATTCACGGCACTCCTCTGGTCATAATTTATAAAGTATCCCCGATCAGTGCCTGGCTGGCCAAGATATTGGTCCGGGTGCCAAATGTCGGCCTGGTAAACCTGGTAGCCGGCCGGGAACTTGCACCGGAATTGTTACAGGATGATGCCACCGGTGATAATATCGCCCGGGCGATCCAGAACATGCTGAAAGATGAAGACGAATTAAATCATCTAAGGCGCCGGTTGTTCGCCCTGCGCGATGTGCTCGGAGGAGCCGGAGCCTCGGACAGGGTGGCGGAATTGGCATTGGAGATGATCAAAAAATGATTGAATATTTTCGATTGAATATTGAATATTTAAGGAATTCCATCATTTTAAATAGGTTGGATACCTTAACTTTAGGCATTTCTACTGATTGGTTAAATATATAGCAATGGCAATTTTCAAACTACCCCAACTGACATCCCGGCATAAAGAACTGCTGTCTTATTTATTGGTTAACAAGGGCAAACTGGCCCTGGCCACTTTATGTTCAGCCATCGTGGCAGCCATGACCTCTTTTTCAGCCTGGTTGGTCAAACCGGTGGTGGAAGATATATTTCAATCAAAAGACCTGCAAATGCTGGTACTGATTCCCGTTGCGGTGATTGGTGTTTTTCTCGTCAAAGGGATTGCCGCCTACGGATCATATTACCTGTTAAATTTAATCGGACAAGATATCATCCGCCAATTGAGAAACCGCCTGTACAATCACATGCAGGAAATGCCGCTGGCCTTTTTTCAGCGCGAAAAGACTGGCGACCTCATGTCCCGGATCACCAGCGATGTGGGGGTTATCTCAAGCATGTTCACTTCGGCGATTACCGGTGCCATCAAAGAGTTTTTTTCCGTCATCGGCTTACTGGTCGTCACCTTTTACATGATTCCGAAGCTTGCCGCATACACTTTTTTCATCTTGCCGATTGCCGCCTTTCCCATTTTTCATTTCGGACGAAAAGTCCGGCGCACGCGCCTGGGGGCTCAAAGGGCCATTGCCGATCTGAATGCCTTTTTACATGAGACCCTGCTAGGCATTAAAATTGTAAAAGCCTTTAACATGCAGGAATATGAAAAAAAACGGTTTGCAGCCAAATCCCGCCAGATTTTCAGAAAGGAAATGAAGGAGTCGAAAGTCAGAGCGATGTCTTCGCCTTTTATGGAATTTTTGGGGGGTATCGGGATTGCGTTTGTCATCTGGTACGGTGGTAAGCACGTTATTGCCGGCACCTATTCCTTTGGGGCGTTCATGGCGTTTCTAACGGCGGTGGGCTTGATGTACCAGCCCCTGAGAAAAATAAGCAAAACAAATAATTCCATTCAGCGCGGCCTGGCCGCGGTCGAACGCATCTATGAAATCCTGCAGCAAAAAACAGATATCATTGAAGCGGCCTCAGCGGTCCACATCCAGCCGGGGTCTCATCGCATATCATTTCAAAATGTGTCCTTTAAATATGACACCGACCTAGTGCTGCAAAACATCAATATCAATGTTCAGGCCGGTGAAATTATCGCGTTGGTCGGTATGAGCGGCGGTGGAAAAACTTCGCTGGTAAACCTCATTCCCCGTTTTTATGATGTAACAGAAGGCACCATATTAATCGACGATGTTGATATCCGGAACGCCTCGATCATATCCTTGCGCCAACAGATCGCCGTCGTCACGCAAGAACCTATTTTGTTCAATGATAGCGTGCGCAACAATATCGCCTACGGCTGCCAGGATGCCACCGAACAGGAAATCATTGCAGCGGCCAAGGCTGCCTATGCATATGATTTTATCAAGAGCTTTCGCGAGGGATTCAACACGTCGATCGGAGAGCTTGGCGGACGGCTTTCCGGCGGGCAGAAACAACGTATCTGCATTGCCCGGGCGCTTTTAAAGAACTCACCGATATTAATCCTCGATGAGGCAACGTCATCACTTGATTCTGAATCTGAAACGCTGGTTCAGAAGGCCCTGGGAAATTTAATGCAAGGCCGCACCACCTTTATCATTGCCCACCGGTTATCCACCATCGGGTACGCCCACCGCATCCTGGTAATTGTTGATGGTCGGATTGTCGAGGAAGGGTTGCACGAACAACTGCTCGAGCGCCGGGGCGATTACTATAAACTATACCAGATGCAGTATTCCGATGTCCATCCTTGATCGATATCTAATAAAAGAAATCATAAAGTATTTCGGAATCGTTCAGGTCGCCGCCACGGGGATTTATCTGGTCGTTGATTTTTTCGAGAACATCGACAAATTTCTGGATGCCGGTCTGACGGTTATCCGGATGGTCCAGTTTCTGCAGCTTAAATTACCGCTGATTATAGCCCAGATTACCCCGGTCGGCATCCTACTGGCGGTTCTAATTACCTTTGGTTTGATGAATAAAAATAATGAGATTATTGCCTTGAAAAGCGGCGGTATGAGTATCTATTATTTTATCAGACCCATTCTCGCGGTAGGCCTTTTAGTCGCCATCCTCCTTTTTTTATTGTCTGAGATCGTTGTGCCGCTTACGATCAGCAAGGCCAACGATATCTACCGCATTGAAGTCAAGAAATACACTCAAACCAAAGGTCAAAAAAATATCTGGTTCAAAAGTCATCGCAGCATCGCCTTCATTTCCTATTTTAATCCACGGGAAAAAACCATCTCCGGCATTACACTTAATTATTTTGATTCTCAATTCAAGCTCGAGCGACGAGTCGATGCCGCCCGGGGCGAATTTCAGAAAGATCGCTGGATGTTTAAGGATATTATGGAGCAGATGCTCAATAAAAAAACCGGATCCTACGAAATCCAGTTTTACAATGAGAAGGTTGAAAAAATTGACTTTCTGCCGGAAGATCTCCAACGGGTTGCCAAAAAATCGGAAGAGATGAGCTACAAAGAGCTATTTTCCTACATCCAGGATGTAGAAACCGAAGGTTACGATGCCACCCCTTACCGGGTGGATCTGCACGGTAAATTTGCCCTGCCGGTGGCCTCTCTGATTATTTGCCTGATCGGCACCGGTATTACGGTCGGAAAAATATCCAGTCACGGCTTTGCGGTAAATATCGCTCTAGGAGTTCTTGTGATATTTCTTTTCTGGATAATGCACAGTTTTTGTATGTCTCTTGGGTATGGCGGCATGCTGCCGCCGTTTATTGCAGCCTGGATCTCAAATTTTATTTTTGCCTGCTTTGCCATCTTCAATCTTTTAAATGCGGAATAGGAAACCCTGAACCTGTGAACGCTTCACAGTTTTTCAAACAAAAGGTTGAATCCGTCATGACCGGAGAGGGTAGAGTGCCTCTCATCTCACTGGCCTCGGCGCTTTACACGGTTTCGCTATTCTACGGAGCCGGACAAAAGGTCAGAGAGTTTGCTTATCGGCAACGGATAATACCATCCCACCAACTGCCGTGCAAGGTGATTTGCGTCGGCAACATTTCGGTGGGGGGCACCGGAAAGACGCCGATGACGATGCATGTGGCGCAAGAGATAAAACAGTTCGGGTATCAGGCTGCAATTGTCTGCCGGGGTTACCGGGGCAGAGCTGAAAGCCAGGGCGGTATTGTCAGCGACGGCAAATCAATAAGTATGGGGCCGGAGCAGGCCGGTGACGAACCCTACATGATTGCCCGCCGCCTAAGAGAGATACCGGTTATCATCGGTAAAAATCGATATGCGGCCGGTATGCTGGCGGTAAAAACATTCCAGCCGGATGTGATTGTGCTCGATGACGGCTTTCAGCACTTAAGGCTCAAAAGAGATATTGATCTTGTCCTGTTGGATCACGCAATGCCCTTTGGCAATGCCCACCTGCTGCCCAGGGGTATCTTGAGGGAGCCTATTTCTTCTCTGGCGCGTGGCACAGCCTGTATCCTGACCCGGCACCAGGCCGGCATAGATGAACCCGCGACCGCCTCGATTGAATTGATCAAAAAATATACGCCGCCAAGCCGAGTATTTACCTCGTCACATGAGCCCTATTGCTATGGGGTCAAAAGCGGGGAACAAATCTCGCTTAACAGGTTTATTGACCGGTACTCCCATCAAGAAATCGACGGATTGAAAAAAGAAACGATCTTCGGCTTTTCCGGTATCGCACGCAATGCAGATTTTCAAAATACCGCAACTAACCTCGGTTTCAATACCATTGGCTTTCTGGAGTTTTCAGATCATCATCGCTACTCGGCGCACGATTTAAATTATATTCAGTCGAAAGCCGCGAGTGCGGGTGCCCGCTGCCTGATAACAACGGAAAAGGATCTGGTTCGACTATCTCCCCAAAATCCATTTCCCCTGGAGCTTATCGTCGTTGGCGTAAAGATCTCTTTCGGAGATGATCAACGGGAATTCACATCTTTTTTAAAGAAGCAGCTGTCGCAGTAATTAAACCGCCCGAATAATTTCACAGATTGATTCCAAAATACTCCCCTGATAGCTGAAGCAATTTATTATCTCAATGCACCGGCGGTTTAATTACATAATGCTGCGCATTTTTTTTATTCTAACATTAAAAAGTCTAGCCCTCAGGGATAGGATTCTTGACTTTATAAAGGCTGTCTCGAGTGTGCGTGCAGGCAATATTATTCAGGTAATGCATATATTGGTTAGCATAAAATAAATAACGGTCATTTCAGATCGTTCTGAGAAGCATCTTTGTGTGCCAGAAATCCGAAACAAAAGGAATATAATTATGACAACCAGTATATTTACTTTTCACATACTATCCTTACATTAATTCATCTTACAGCCAATAATATTAAGCGCAGGTAGCAGATGGATTTTTTGTATATTTCTCCCGAGTTTCCTCCCAATTATGTTCATTTCATCGAACATTTGCATTCACTGGGCATTCGCGTCTGGGGAATGGGGGAGGCGGATTTTTATCATATGCCCGAAAGTTTACGGTCGGCCTTGACCTGGTATGTTCGGGCGGATTTAAGTGACGCCGATGCTGTGCAGCATGCTCTGGATGAGCTTCTGATGCAAAAGAGCACTTGCGGGCCAGCGGCAAGTTTTGACCTGGTAGAATCCCACAATGAGCAGTGGCTGACTCTGGAAGGCATGATCAATGAAAAATACGGCATCGATGGTATCAAGAAACAGGATCTGCCGCGGTTGAAGAAAAAATCCAGAATGAAACAGCTGTTCCAAGAAATCGGGTTGCCGGTCGCCAGGGGGGAGCGGATTGCGGATATCAATCAGGCGCTGAAACTGGCCGATACATTGGGGTACCCGCTGATTTTAAAACCGGACGAGGGTGTAGGTGCCGGCGGAATTTACCGGGTTGAAAATAAGAATCAGCTCAAAACACATATGTCCCAAATTGAAGAGGACTATCTTATCGAGGAATTTATTGAAGGCGATATTGTCACCTATGACGGGTTGACCGATTACGACGGCAATGTTGTCTTTGAGAATTCGCTGATATACGGTGATGGTGTTCTCGAATACGTTCTGGGAAAAGACACGTTCTTTTATGTCAGCCGTCACATTCCAACCGAACTGCGTACCGCCGGTCGGAATCTTGTTCCGCTGTTTGACGTTCGTCGCAAATTTTTCCATTTTGAATTTTTTAAAATCGGCGGGACTTATATGCCGATTGAAATTAACTGCCGGCCGCCGGGTGGGGCGATACTGGATATGATGAACTATAGTGTCGATGACGATTTGTATCGTGCTTATGCCGGCATGATAGCCGGAGGCCGGGTGGATATTCAGGCCCAAAAGCAATACTATTGCTGCTATCTGGGACGCAAGGACAAACACTATGCCCATAGTCATAATGAGATCCTTGCCGCCTTCGGGCACAGTCTGGTGGAACATGACTTGAATCCGCCGGTTTTTCAGCAAGCCATGGGAACTGAAAGGTATATTTTTCGGTCTCCGAACGAAGCGGATATTCTTGAGATGGCGGACTACGTGTTGAAAAAGCGATGACCCCGGTGCTGTGAAAGTGCTGCCGACTGATAATGATCGCAAAGTATCATTTTGCATGAGGGAAAATTAAGTTTGTTGCACTCACAAAGGGAATGATGGAATCTTGGAATAATGGAATATTGGATTTAAAGGTATTCTATCGTTTTTCATAAAAAGACTTGTTTCGCTTTCACACCCAATCTTCCAATCTTCCACCGTTCCATTATTCCATATCGCAATGTGAGTCTTGTAATTAATAAATTCATATAACTTCAGTATTCTATACTAATTTGGAGACATTAGGTTAATGAACATTGTTTTTCTATCACCTCATTTTCCACCCCATTACTTCCGGTTTTGCCTGAACCTGAAAGCGGCCGGCGCCAATGTTTTGGGGGTCGGTGAGGAACCATATGATAACTTGTCGCAGGAAGTTCGCTCGGCCCTGACCGAGTATTATCAGGTCGATGATATGCACGACTATGATGCTCTGGTGCGGGCCTGCGGGTTTTTTACCCATCGTTACGGTAAAATAGACCGCCTGGATTCCCTTAATGAATACTGGTTGAGCACCGAAGCAGGGCTGAGGGACGATTTTAATATTTTTGGTGTTCGCGGAACTGAGATTGATTTTATTCGCCGTAAATCCCGCATGAAAGATAAATTCCAAGAGGCCGGAGTCCCGGTTGCCCGCGGGCAGGTCGTGCGGACCATGGATGATGCGCAGGCCCTGATTCGTGAAACCGGTTATCCGGTAATTGCAAAACCTGACGACGGAGTGGGGGCAATTGCTACCTATCGGCTCGAAAGCAATCAAGACCTTGCTGATTTTTTCGAGACCAAATCCGACACCGAATACATCATGGAAGAATTCATATCCGGTACCATTTTTTCTTTTGACGGGCTGGCGGACCGCAACGGCAATCCCGTATTTTACACCGTCCATACCTTCAGTCAGGGCATTATGGAAACCGTTAACGATGCGCGGCATATATACTATTATTCGTTGCGCGATATCCCGACATCGCTCGAGAAGATCGGCTGCGAATGTCTTAAAGCGTTTAAGGTAAAGGAGCGCTTTTTTCATATCGAATTTTTCAAGACGGCGCCTGACAAATATGTTGCTTTGGAAGTGAATATGCGTCCGCCGGGCGGTTATACCACTGATATGTTTAACTTCGCCTGTAACATCGACATTTACCATGCCTGGGCCGAACTTTTGGTTCACAGTCGAACGGAGCTAAATTATACGCGGGACTATCACTGCTGTTATGCCAGCCGCAAATTCAATCGGCGCTATGTGCAGCGCCATGAGGAAATTCTGTCGCGCTTCGGCAAATTTATAGTCCAGATTGAAAGCGTCCCCGGGGTATTCAGCAGCGCCCTGGGTGATATCGGCTACATGTTCAGATCTGAAAGTCTGGCTGAAATCATGGAGATTGTTCAGTTTATTCACCAAACTGAATGAAAGATGAATGGATTCTATTTTTATCTTTAAATAAGACAGGATTTACAGGATTAACTGGATTAAGTAGATTTCCGGTTTCCGGATGAAACCGAAAATACTCAATCCGCTTTCGCGGAAGAAATAACCTCCCCATTTCATGATACTGAATTTGTCTGCTATCAACGTGGAAATTAAACATACCTTAATACGAAATTGAGGTAACAAGCCTTCCGCCGTCAGGCGGATGCAACTTTCACGGTTTCTTCCGGAAACCGTGAAAATATCCTGTCCGTCCTGTTGATCCTGTCCAAAAAAAATATTAAAAAGAGAATCCAATTCTTTTTGAATATTTGGTTTTTGCTATAAACAGTTATTCATGTTGTTGCAGGTAGAGTTTTGCTGCCATAAACTATTAATGATCATTGAACACGGATTGAGAGGACAGTACCATGCAAATTGAAGAACACCAATGGTGGAGCAGCCACCTGAACCGCGATATGGCCCTGAAGGTTTACGGACACTGGGGTAAACCGATACTCGTTTTTCCCTGCTCCCGCGGCCGCTATTTTGATTATGAGGGCATGGGCATGATCGAGGCCATTGCCGGCTTTATCAACGCCGGCAAAATCAAGCTGTTTTGCGTGGACAGTGTCGATGAAGCGTCCTGGTACAATTATGCCGTCTCCCCACCGGATCGCAATGCGCGCCATGAGGCCTACGACCGTTACATCGTCGATGAGGTTATCCCGTTTATCCGCCACCACTGCCAATCACCGCAAGCGCGGGTAATGACCAACGGCTGCAGCATGGGGGCCTATCATGCGGTAAATTTTTTTCTAAAGCATCCGGACGTCTTCGAAGGGACCATTGCCTTAAGTGGTCTCTACCGTCTGGATCGACCCGAATTTCAGCTGTCCGCCGCCGAATTACCCGGAGTCTATTTCAATTCTCCCATCAGCTATTTGGCCGGTATGAATGATTCATGGTACCTGGAACAATACCGCCGGAGCAAGATTATCGTTTGTGTGGGGCAGGGCGCCTGGGAGGATGAAGCCATTGAAGATACCCGCTGCCTGGATTACCTGTTCAGGGAAAAATCCGTCCCGGCCTGGATCGACTACTGGGGCCATGATGTGAACCATGACTGGCCCTGGTGGTATCGGCAGATGAATCATTTCCTAGGACACCTTTATGGTTGATCGGAGACAGATGGCGGAGGGAAATGAAGTCGGACCCGTCGTCGTCCCTGAAGGGTGGGACTATGCCGCGGCAAGGATGCGCAAGGGGGAAGAAAGAAATCTGAGAAGACGTAACGTTATCTAAAGACTGCTGAAATTCGAAAGGTACATTCGCTTTGCTCAGTTTTTTTAAAATTGGCAGAATACCTTATTCGATGTTCGACGCTCATTAGTTTCTTTTTACGATCAAACTGATGGCTTCCGGCCGCCAGCGGCTGGGCTGACACCCGTCACCAGAAACCAGATACCGACCCATCCCCGTAGCCTTATACCTCTCAACAAACCCAATAAACCCAATAAACTCAATCGACTCCGATTTCCAGCATCCAGCATCCAGCATCCAGCATCCAGTATCCAGTATCCAGCATCCAGCATCCAGTATCCAGTATCCAGCATCCAGCATCCAGTATCCAGTATCCAGCATCCAGCATCCAGCATCCAGTATCCAGTATCCAGCATCCA
>CACVKW010000136.1 GCA_902749685.1 Olavius sp. associated proteobacterium Delta 1
AGACAGAAACTGGTCTTTGTTTTGGGTTTGAAGATGATATCCAAGTGAATTCCAGCGATAGTCTTCAGGACGATCAACTAGGCCGGCCCGCAACGGGTTTAGGTCGATATATGCCAGACAGTTGACCAGGGTTTCACCTTTATCGACTATAACGCTTTTAAATCGATCCCCCCAAAAATACCCTCGGCGGTTATGGCGCCGATTGTAGTACCTTGCAAAACCGACCTTAATTTCGCGCATAAATTCCGAAAGACTGGACAACTTTTCACGTAAATAGGGAATCTGACTTTCGGTGAAGTCACGTGTGTCGGCATAATAAGTTTCAAAGCGCTTTTGGATTTGTTCATCGGTAAACCGGTTTTCCGGAATCATTTTCACCAGCAAATGAAAATGTTATGTGCACTAATCCATTATGTTAAGTCAGACCTAAACCCTTCCTTAATTCCCGCTTTTTTCTTTCTTTTCACTTCACATAATCAACATATATAATCTTCATTTTTTAATAACCCAAAAAATTGGAGGTGTATATGTCTTTATCGATTAACGATTTTTTTAAATGCCCGGTTTCGTTAAATAGACTTCATAATTGTGGTTTCTTGAGTTCATATCTTAATCCCTTTGTTCAATGGATGGCAAAGCAACAATTCGCGGATTTTACAATACGAAGCCATATAACCAATGTTGCTCATTTTAGCCATTCATTAAATAGGATAAGGCCAGATGTTGAGGATCTTAATGACCATATTCAAACCTTTTTATTCAAGCATATTCCGAGCTGCAAGTGTAAAGGAGGCAAGCAGCTCCGGCAAACCAGACGGGTTTCTAATTCCTTAAATCGATTCAAAGATTATTTGTCCGATTGCCATAGCATAGATTTTATACCTGATAATTCGGCATATTCACAAATCCACAATGAATTTCTTTACTGGCTCTCTGATAAACAGCGACTGGAAAAGGGTACGATTAAATTACGCTCCAGTTACCTTAAACAGTTTTTGAAATGGTATAAAGAGACTTCAAATTATAATGAATTACGCCTGCTTAACCCTTTTGATGTTGAATCATTTTTTATAAAAGCAACCAGCCGTTGGACAAAGGCATATAAACGCTCATTACAGGCGACTTTACGCAGCTTCTTTGATTTCTGCCATCAGCGGGGATATATCATGCACAACCTGCGTTTTTCACTTCCCGTAATCAAGACCTATCGGCTGTCTGAAGTTCCCAAAAAAATTGATGATGATCAAGCGCTAAAGCTTGTCGATAGCATTGACCGATCAACCATAAGCGGTAAAAGAACTTATGCAATTGTACAGATTCTATATACTTACGGTGTGCGTGGATGTCAGCTCAGAGCGTTAAAACTAAGCGATATTGACTGGCATAAAGAACAAATACATTTCCCTGCAGTAAAAGGCGGGAAAAGTTGCTCTTTTCCTTTAACCGTCGAAGTTGGCAATGCGCTTTTGGATTATTTGGAAAATGCTAGAAAAAAGTGTGGCTATCAGCAAGTTTTTTTAACTTTAAAAGCGCCTTTTAGCCCGTTGAAAAAAAGTCGAACCCTGTCTCAAATTATCAGATCTGCAATGCTCAAAGCAGGTATCATCAGCCCCACAAAAGGCGCTCACTGCTTCCGCCATGGCTTTGTTTCAAGGATGCTTAAACAAGGTGAATCTTTCAAACATATCGCCGATCTTGTCGGCCACAAACACATTGCCACCACATTTATTTACACCAAGATCGATTTTAACTCCCTTGCCCAAGTCGCATTAGAACTGCCGGAGGTGAAATATGAAAACTGTTGATTTTACCAGCTGCCTGGCGGATGAAATGGCACATTTTGTCAAATTTAAGCAAGGCTGCGGTTCTGATTACCACAGTTGTGCCAAACTGCTGTTCAGATTTGATCAGCATCTCGTCGCGCTATCATTTAAAAGCAAGGCGCCTACCAGGCCGATTTTTCAAAATTATTTTGAAACAATAAATCACTTATGTGCCCGAGGATTCACAAATCACTACAGTGTATTACAGCAGTTTTCCGCCTGGCTCAGCCTGCATCAGACCGACGGCTATGTCCTTGAAAGACGTCGGGCGCTTGATCGTTCTCATTCCAGGCCCGCATATATTTTCACTGTTGATCAAATAAAAGCAATCCTTGACAATAGCGCCAGTTTTTCTAAAAAAAAAGAGCTTATCCCCGGAGTCTACCAAACTCTTTTCAGCCTGCTTTATAGCACTGGCATTCGAATCGGTGAAGCGCTCGCCCTGACCCATGCCGATTATATCAACGATCAGAGGCTTATTCATATTCAAAAAGGTAAATTTCGTAAGCAAAGATATCTCGTGCTTAGTAACTCGGCCGCTAACCGGCTAAATGAATACATACGCCACTATAAGACCATATTGCCTCTGGAAGAAGACTCGCCTTTGTTTGTCAACATTCGCACAAAACCCCTGACCTACAATAGCGCGTACTGCGCCTTTATCAAAACACTTAATAAATCAGGCATTAACAAAAATCATAGTGGTCCAAGACTACATGATTTTCGTCATCGTTTTGCAGTTCACCGCCTGTTGCAATGGTATAAAACAGAAACAGATATCAATGCCAAATTACCCTTTTTGAGCACCTATATGGGCCATGTGGACATTACCTCAACTCAGGTTTACCTGCAGGCGGCCAACGAACTTTTGCAAGCCGGATGTGAACGTTTCCATAATTTTTTCATCAATCATATTAAATAATTAAGGAGGTATCTGATGAAACAAACCCAATACCTTTCATATTATATTCGTTTATTTCTCATTCAGTATCTTTCAAGTGAAAGAGGGTTTAGTGAAAATACAATTCTGGCATACAGGGATGCCTTAAAGTTGCTGCTTAAGTATTGTGCGCACTATTTGAAGATTAAAATAGAAAAATTGCCGTGCGATCAGATTGATGATGAAATTGTTCGTAAATTCCTGGACTATCTTGAACAGTACAGAGGTTGTGCGGCCAGCACTCGCAATGCACGACTGGCTGCTCTGAAAACATTTTTCTACTATTTGGGATACGAAGTACCGCAGTGTCTTGATAATAGCCAAAGAATCAGTGCTATCCCTCAAAAGAAAACGCCTCATAAAATGGTTGATTATCTGGATCCTGACGAGCTTAAGGCCATTATTGACAGCATTAACACCGCGAGCCGTAACGGCATCCGTGATAAAGCGCTGCTTCTGCTCATGCACAATACAGGAGCGAGAGTTCAGGAAATAGTTGATATAAAGCTCAATGATCTTCGTCTTGACGCAGCAAGTCAGATTAAGCTTACCGGTAAAGGCAAAAAGCAGCGTGTATGCCCTTTATGGCAAGAGACCATTGAAGCAGTTAAAGCCTATATATCAGTGAGAAAACCAAAACGGCAAGACGACAATCACCTGTTCCTTAATGATAGAGGTGAAAGCATAACACGGTTTGGAATTAGATATATCATTAAAAAATATACCGATAAAGCAATAGAAAAACAGCCTTCATTGAAACAAAAACGGGTCAGTCCCCATACGCTCCGGCATACTACTGCAATGCATCTGCTACAGGCTGGTAATGACCTGAATGTTGTCAGACTCTGGCTCGGGCATGCAAGTTTGAATACTACTCATATGTACGTTGAAATCAACATGGAGATGAAAAAAGAAATTTTATCAAAAACTCAACCGCCAAAATTGAAGCAGGAAATAAAAAATTGGCAAAGGCCGAAAATACTCGAATGGCTCGATGAACTATGTGAGCAGGTTGATTTATGTGAAGTATAATTTAAATGGATTGACTATTTTGTGGAGAAGTAAGGGGGGGACTCAACATAATGGATTAGTGCACATAACATTTTTTATGTGAAGCTTCACATAAAAAGTGATTGCCCATCAGGAAAAAGCCTAAGATTTCGGTGAAATACAGCGCTGAAAATCTTTTGATCAAATCCAGCATAAAATCCTTTTCAACATCTTTCAAAGGAAATCCATCCAGCG
>CACVKW010000137.1 GCA_902749685.1 Olavius sp. associated proteobacterium Delta 1
CAAATCATGTTTGCGCATGATTTATGAGAAAGCCATAGTGGGCAGGATAACTCGTTCTTTTAATTGCAGAGCTGCGACAAGTACTTTTTTGCCCAATGCTGAAAGATAGTATTTGTAAGTGCGCCCGACACGTTTGATTAGTCGAAGTACTCGAAATCTTTTTAAAACACGACCTATTTTTTGAGAACTCCATCCTGCAAGATTGGCTTGCAGGGCTCGATTGGTGAAGCCGGCGATCTGATATTCACCACGCAGAATCGCCAGCATGAAACTCAGATCATCGGATTGGAAAAAGTTTACTCCGCGATAAGAGCGTTGTTTGTCGTCTTTAACCGAACCGGTGATCTTGCGAAGATCAGTGCGTTCGCGACTATGGTCTCGCCACTGCGAGATAAATGACAGGTAGCGTTTATTACATGCCTGCATTTGTTCTGCCATGGCACCCAGACTGTAGATGGTCTTTCGTACCGAGGCATGTTTCATCTGCCGGGTGCCATCCCGGTGTTTCACCTCACGGTGATGTTTGAAAAATGATACGTCGTTGGATGTGGTCTCGATGCGAAGCACACGCGCTTGCTTATCATACATTTTGATCGAATTTTTGCCGAGGCTGTGTTTAATACGAGTCCCCTCAATCAGTGTTTGAAGCCGATTGCTGACTTGCGAAGCGGACTTAGCCGACAAGCGTCGACCAAGAAAACCATAAATGTCGCTACATTTGATTTCGATGGCGGCTGTACGCACCAGCTCTTCATACAATACAGGTAGAATACGGCTGGATTTGAACACCACATCGGTTGATATGTTCCGAAAAGCACCAATCGGTCAAAACAGCTCAACACACCGGCGATATTTTTCTCGAATCGTTTGGTTAAAAGCTCTGGATTTTTCATCCGTTTATAGTAACATTATTCGTTCAATAATAAAATTCTGGTTCCGGCTTC
>CACVKW010000138.1 GCA_902749685.1 Olavius sp. associated proteobacterium Delta 1
ATTAACAACCACCCTACATATAAGGAGGATTTTTTTCAATGACTCGTATTATTACTCACTTTATGACTCATTCTAAACCCGTTTTTGGACAAGAGTGGACCTGTATATACTTTTACGCGACAAAATCTATCCGCCTACATGGTACAACAACCTCTATATTTCAGGAGGAATCACATTCATCGCCGGCTTGTTTTGGAATCTTTACTACCGCGATGACCATGGTTTGACTTTTGCTTTCACAATGGAGGAGTGGCCATCGGTTGGGAGAACACCCTTCAAAAAGGTTTTTTGGCCTTGTTTTCTTCTCTGCATACCTATCGTTGCCAGCATAGGTTGGTTTGTTTACATGTATATCAAGAATTAGTACCTGAATTTTGCACGAAAATAACCCTTGGTCAAGTTTGAGGTCGAATTACCGCAATCGACTTGGCGCGATATTTGTTGCTCTAAAATTCAGGTACTAGTTATTTTTTTTAAGGATATTGCTCAGATTTTATAAATAAGGTGAAGCCTTAATTCACGATTCATACTTTGACACGATAGGGCGACCCAAAATTCTTGACAATATGAATTTTCATAAGATAGTATTTGCACGTTTCGTATCTGCTTTAACCTCTAACCAAAAAGGAAGAGCATTATGCGCAAAGAGCAACAGATACCCTGCTATTGGACATAAGGCGGAGTGATTTATTGTTGTTCTATATCTTGGGCTAATTACGTACAGTGGCAAGAAAACACAGTTTTCATCTTGGTGTTGTTCACATTGTTCGCGATGTACGTTTTATCTGTTTTTAATGATTCCCTTTCTAAATTAAGCTGGGGTTTTGTTGTGCCAAGTCCGTTAGCCTCGGCCCTTACACAGGCCCGAAGCGCAGTGAAGGAAAAAAAGAGGGGCACATCTTAAAAATTAAATATTCGATATAAGCATTCAAGGAGCAATTATGGACCAGATTTCAAAAGCAGCCGAGTTTATCGCGGATCTCCGTTTTGCGCTTCGCCAGAAACCTCAGATTCCTGAAACCTTTCGGCCGGACACCCTTGTCTCGGGATACGCAGTACAGGAAGGGGTGGTGGACCGGCTGCTTGAAAAAAACGGCGGCCATGCGGTTGGATACAAGGTGGCCTGCACCAACAAGCTTGCCCAGGAACTCCTCGGCACCGACACCCCTTTTTACGGACGACTTCTCTCGCCTTTTGTGTATCAAAGCCCCGCACGGTTAAACGCCCAGGATTTTTCAATGCGCGTCATCGAAGCGGAATTTTCGTTTCAACTGGCCGGGGATCTGCCCCGAGAGGGCGCTCCCTACGGAAGGGAATCCGTGGCCGACGCGGTGGCGGTGGTCTTACCGTCCATCGAAATCGTGGACACCCGGTATACCGTCTGGACGGAGGTGCCGCTCCCCTCCCTCATATCGGACAATGGCTGCAACAGCGGTTGGGTCCGGGGAAAAGCCACCGAGGCGTGGCGTCACATTGATCTTGCCTCCCACGAGGTTCGTCTCAGGGTCAACGGTGTGGACAAGCTCAGCGGCTCAGGCTCGGCGGTTCTGGGCCACCCCTTGAACTCCCTGGTTTGGCTGGCAAATACCCTGTGCGAACAGGGCAAGGCCCTAAAAGCAGGCGATCTGGTCAGCACCGGGGTCTGCACGGATATCTATCTTGCAGAACCAGACGACCACATCGTTGCCGATTTCGGAACCTTGGGTACCGCGGAGGTAACCTTTTTTTAGGTTATAAAAAATATCAGGGCCAAAGGGGTAAACCCCAATATTGCATAAATTCTTGTCATCTAGCCTGGCCGTTGTGTCTGAGATCGTTGCTTTTTCCGGGCAGATGCTGGATATCTAACAGTACACTATCGGTGAATTTCAACGACATCCAGGATCCAGAAACCAGAATCCAGGATCAGTCAATACTTTCAATGGTCTTCA
>CACVKW010000139.1 GCA_902749685.1 Olavius sp. associated proteobacterium Delta 1
GTACAACCTGATTTCTAAATCACTAATTTCCCGTTTATAACTGCCTGTTTTTATTAAAGGCAGTATTTGATTTTCAAATTATTTTGGACAGCAATGATTA
>CACVKW010000140.1 GCA_902749685.1 Olavius sp. associated proteobacterium Delta 1
GTGTCCCAGCATCTGCTGCAGGTGCCGGGTGGGGGCTCCATTTTTGAGCATGTGGGTAGCGCAGGTGTGGCGGAACGTATGCGTGGTGACATTCTTTTTGATGCCGGCAAGCTGCACACAGCGCTTGACCGCTGCCCAGATACCGTTGGCATTCATTTGGCGTCCCCAGCGGTTTAAGATCAGATAGCCGTGATCACGGCCGTTTACAAAGCAAGGTCGAACCATCAGGATATAGTTTTGGATCAACTCGCAGACCCGCCGGCCTAAAGGAACCACACGCTCCTTGTTGCCTTTGCCCTGGATGCGGATGTAGCCGGCATCCAGATCAAGATCGACAAGCCGGATATTGCGGACCTCGTCTCGTCGGATGGCCGTATCGTAGAGGATCTCCAAAATGATCCGGTTGCGGTACCCGCGGTTGGTTTGCATATCCGGCGCATCCAGAAGCTGCCTGACCTCGTTGGGACTTAAGATGACCTTGGGCAGACGCTTGGGCTTTTTGGGAAGCTTAGTGGTTTGCCCGGGATCATGGATCAGGTAATCTTTATCCTTGAGGAACCCGGTAAAGCCCTTGATCACACCCAGTGTCTGCGCCTGGGTGCGCAAGCTAAGCGGTTTGCCCTTGGCGGTTAAAGAAAAATATAGCTCCTGTTGGTACTCGGCCAGGATGTCGGCACTAAGATCCTCGATGTGATCAGCGTTTTCGGTCTCTAAAAAGCGGACAAAACGACGCAGCACGTACTTGGCCCCCCGAACGGTATGGTATGAGCGGCCCAGCACTTTCAGATTTTTCAAA
>CACVKW010000141.1 GCA_902749685.1 Olavius sp. associated proteobacterium Delta 1
CATAGCAGTTGCGGTGCCAGTTTTAGTTATGTTGTGAACACCCTGGATCTACTTTTCTGGTTTTTATAAAGGAATGTATTTTCTTTGCTTATAATTCTTA
>CACVKW010000142.1 GCA_902749685.1 Olavius sp. associated proteobacterium Delta 1
GTCGTTGAAATTCACCGATAGTGTCCTGTTAGATATCCAGCATCAAGTATCCCCGCTGAAACGGGATCTCCGCTCCGCTCCGACAAGCATCCAGCATCTGCCCGGAAAAAGCAACGATCTCAGA
>CACVKW010000143.1 GCA_902749685.1 Olavius sp. associated proteobacterium Delta 1
AAGGGGTTCACCGCCGTACAGGCGGCTTAGAAATCATGGGGCGGCACATCGACATAGTAGCAAATGTTCACCGCCGTACAGGCGGCTTAGAAAGCAATATATAGAGGCTGTCGCAAGCGTCATCCGTTCACCGCCGTACAGGCGGCTTAGAAAAAAATGACTTTTTACTATCTCGGCATATCTTGGTTCACCGCCGTACAGGCGGCTTAGAAATTTTTTTGGAGTTGGTGAGATGGTTCAAAATAATTGATGGAAAAATAAAATAAATTATGCAAGCTATGTGAGGATAAGGAATGGAGTCCCCTCACATAGCCTGCAAGAGCGATGAAGGGACTCCTGCCCAAAGAATAAGCCAGAAAGGGCAGGAGCGATGTTATCAGAACTTCTTGAAAAAGTCAGTCTTTTTCGTATTCTTCACCGTATTGACACGGATCTTTGCAAACAACTTCGGCAAAAGGAAAAAGAGGGACGTCCGTTATATATTTATATATAAAAATATATGTGATGTTTGACCTGTATGCCATGTAAAGCCCGCATAGATGCGCCTGGCGCACTACAACATATCATCATACGAACTATTGAGCGCAAAGTTAGGGTTACACCTCGGATGAAGGCACGGACCGCTTTGCTGCGAGATCTCAAGGAGGTGTTCGGTCGTTATCAATCCCAACCCGTGGATCGGGTTATTTAACCAACCCGATACAAGGGTTGGGCAAACTACTTTCGGGTCGGCAACTCCAACGAGCGCTTTGGTTACGTGAAAGACTGGGTTTGTTGATTTATCTAATGTTTTTTCTATTGTTTCAGGGAAAAAGCTTTTTCTATTGAATTTGGCACTTCAGTTTTCTATAAGTCAATTAATATTAGTGTGCCAAATACCGTTGATCGAGGCTTTGCTGTGGTTAATATGGTTCGAGTCCGAATCGTTGTATATTTTCTGAGTCAATGTTTAGCAGCCATTACTTTCTTCCTGATATTTTTTCTTCTGATCGGTTTAATTACAACCCCGGGGTATTCAGAATCGGGAGCCGGCAAAGGTGAACATCTCATCTATCATCCTTTGATGCAAACACTCACCCTAAACCCCGCTGATCGGCCCTTGATGATCGATTATCGCCTTTCAGCGCAACTGCCGGCCCAATCGGAATACCCGGCGCTGGAACAGGATGCTTCGGCTGGAGATCAGGAGCCGGAAGAAAAACCTGAAACAGTGGAACCCATCACCCGACACCTGCCCATCTGGGGTGAGCAGGTTCGTCAAATGGGTTTTGATTTGCCGCTGCCTTTCGGAGTCGGGGCCAACCTGGTGTTAATGGATCAGGGGATTGATGTTAGAAATTTAAAAATCGGTACCTCGGCCTCAAACTTTGAAGTCAGCGGTGTGACGTTCAGCAACACCCGGGCCCATGATAGAGCAAATACGGCCCGGTTGGACATGTGGCTGTTGCCCTTTTTTAATGCTTACGGAGTATTCGGCTATATTAATGGTGAAGCCGAACTCGATGTCAATGTTCCGGCGATTTCAGTCGATCTTCCGATTATCGGAAATATACCGATCACAGATGCGCAAACCCATAAGTTGAACATCGATTATAACGGAACCACCTACGGCGGCGGTATAACACTGGCGGGAGGATACAAAAACTTCTTCGTCAGCCTGGATGCCAATTACACCTATTCGAAGCGTTTGGGAAGGCAAATCACCCCAAACCATATTTAAGTTGATCGACCGATACATTTTGGGGACGATACAAAACCGGCCTCCTGGGGGCCGGTTTTATTACATTTGCAATTTAGAGTGCCTAACAATAAATTTATTGACCCATTAAAAAATGTGTTGCCCACAGGGCTTTAGGGTTTCTATTTTTCGTCCTCGCAATGGAAATCCAAAAGAAAAAAACTCTGCGATCTCTGCGAGTTCGAACGGAGTGGGCGAGAGACTAAAAAAAATTAATTATCTCTGACAGCGACCTCAAAGAGCACCGAGTTTTGATTAGGAGAACTATAGGGGTTGCAACGACTTGTGATGATTTATTAAATAGTATCAAAAATAAACAGGAGATAAGATGGCAGATGCGAGATCAGAACGGATAAAAAAGCTGACGCTGGATCTGGTGCGGATTCAAAGTGACACCGGCACCCGCCAGGAAAAAGATGTTGAAAATTATTTGCATGCCTGGCTGGCTGAACACGAATATTTCCAGAACCACCCGGATTATTTCGGTCAGCATCCATTGCCCGAAGATCCCCTGAAACGTCGCGTGGTCTGGGGGCTGGTAAAAGGGCAGGGCGATCAAACCGTAATTCTGATGCACCATCACGATGTGGTGGATGCCTTTGACTACGGCAGTCTGGCGAAATGGGCCTATGATCCTTCAAAGCTGGAAACTGCGCTGAACGACGTCGCGCTCTCACCAGACGTGCGCCGGGATCTGGCAAGCGGGCAGTGGCTTTTCGGCCGGGGAACCGGTGATATGAAAGGCGGAGCCGCCATCCAGTTTGCGTTGCTGGAAGAATATGCCGATCGGCCGGAGTTCACGGGCAATATTCTGCTGCTGTCGGTTCCGGATGAAGAATCTTTGTCGGTGGGAATGCGCGGCAGTTTGCGTTTGCTGAGCAGTCTTAAAACCAAATTTAAGCTGAACTACAAAATCCTGATCAATTCCGAACCCCATGCCAAGGCGCAGGATAAGACCGGTACGTTTCATGTCGGTTCGGCCGGTAAATTACTTCCGCTGATCTATGTCCGGGGCAAAAAAACCCATATCGGTCATATCTACCAGGGCTTTAATCCGGTCCTGTTATTATGCGAGATCGTTCTGCAAACCGAACTGAACACCGACTATGCCGATCCGGCGCGGGGGGAAGTCCCGCCGCCGCCGTCCTGGAGTTACCTGCGAGACCGCAAGGAAGTCTATGATGCCTCCATTCCTGCCTCGGCCGGCGGTTATCTAAGCCTGATTCATTTAAAAAGGTCACCGGTTGAATTGCTGCAAATGCTGCAAACATCATGTGAAACGGCATTTGAGCGCGTGATAAAAAAAATTCAGCAAAGTCATGCAGCATTCAGCCGCAAAAAAAATATGGCGGAGCCCGGTCCGCTCTGGACGGTGAACGTCAAGACCTTCTCCGAGCTGTACCGGCAGGCCCTGGATGATTCCGGCCCCGCGTTCCAGGAGGCATACGATCGGTTTCTGGCGTCAATTGTAGCCGGCATCGAGCAGCAGCGGTTGAATATGCCGGAGGCCACGTTTCAACTGATAGAGATGACCCTGGACCATGTTAAGGACTTATCACCCATCGTGGTAATTGCGCTTTGTCCGCCGTATTACCCGCCGATTCACAATGATGATTTTCAAAGCCTGGCCGTATCCGTTCAAAACCTGACCGGCCATCTCATCCGGTTTGCCGCAAACCAGTGGCAGGAATCATATTCGATTACAAATTATATGATGGGATTGACCGACTGCAGTTACGCGGCCCTGCAAAATGGTGAGAATGTCATTCCCTATATCGGACCCAATATGCCCTTGTGGCAGAAATCATACGACATCCCCTTTGCTGAAATGCAGGAGCTGTCCCTGCCGGTGATCAACATCGGACCCTGGGGCAAGGATCATCATAAGTTTACCGAAAGGGTGTATAAAATAGACCTGTACGAGAGAACCCCGGCGCTGCTGGAGTGTGCGATTAACTATCTGCTTGGGGAAGATTAGACCTTATTTGTTATTTCATCGTATTTTAAACACAAACCGCAGAAAAAAATAAAACCTGAAAACGACAGCGTCTGCTTTCAGGTTTCAGGTCGAAAGGATAGCGGCAAAAACGGTCAGCCAACTCATTCCATGGGAATCAAATGGCAGTGGTGCGGCGATACCTGCACGCTGACCTCCTCGCCGATTTCGTAGATCCGTGTTCTCATCATACTGATGACATGAATTTCACGGTCGGCATCCAGTTCGATAAAGTAACTGACCTCTCCACCCATGTAACTGCGATCTTTGACGCGGCCCTGGAAGTGGTTCATCCCCTCCACCGGTTTGAATTCATCCTTGGGAAAGGCATCGAACCGCTGGGCGCGGACGATCATTTCCACCTGGTCACTTTTCGAGAATCCGCCTTTATTTTCAGCAAAGAGGACATCGCCGGTCTCAATTTTGACGTTTACGCGATGGTCGTCGACATCGACGACTTCGCCCTGAATAAAATTGGAGTGTCCCAGAAAATCGGCCACAAAATGGTTGGCCGGTTCATTGTAGACAGACTCAGGGCCGCCTTCCTGCTGCTTGCGGCCATCTTTCATGACGAGGATCTTGTCCGACATGCTCAATGCTTCACGCTGGTCATGGGTAACAAAGATGGTGGTGACGCCGAGCATATGCTGGAGGTTGTCCACTTCCCGCCGCATCTCCTCCCTCAGGTTTTCATCCAGGGCGGAAAGGGGCTCGTCCATCAGCAGCACGTCCGGCTCGATTACAATGGCCCGTGCCATGGCGATGCGCTGCTGCTGGCCGCCGGAAAGCTGGTTTGGCATGCGGTTCTCAACGCCGGGCAGGCGAACCATCTCCAGGGCCCGCGTCACCTTTTTCTTGATCTCCTCTTTTGGCACATCCCTGTACTTCAAGCCGAAGGCCACGTTGTCAAAGATGGATTTGTGGGGAAACAGGGCGTAGTTCTGAAAAATCATTCCCAGGTTTCGTTTGTGGATCGGGGTGTCGTTGATCCGGACCCCCTTGATGAAAATATCGCCTTCGGTGGGCTCCTCCAGTCCGGCCACCATGCGCAGCAAAGTGGTCTTGCCACATCCGGAAGGGCCCAGCAGCGTCACCAGACTCCCCTCTTCAATGTCAAAATCCATTTTCTCAACGGCGACAACGTTGCCGAACCGTTTTAAAATGCCTTTGAACTGCACAATGGGCTGTTTCTTGTCGGTGGCCAATTGCCTGTCTCCCTATTCTCGTTTGTCTGATGCCGGGATCGGACTGCTCCCGCTCAAGGGAGTCCGACCCCGGCGGTTGCTTTACATGGTTAGCATCATTGCAAAGACAATCTACCAGTGTCGATTCATAAATGGTAGATTGTGGGTCAGGCCAAGGCCGCAGCAATGTTGAAACCGGAGGCGTAGCAACGCTACGTCGAGGATTTCAACATCGCGAGAACGCCGGCCGGGGCCGCAAGATGCCTTTTATGGATCGACACTAGCTGCCGGCCTTGATCCTATCCCATTTTTCCGTCCATTCCAACTGGTTGGCATTCCAGTAGGACGGATTGGCAAACAGGTACCCGTCCAGTTTGCCGGTGGCGTCAAAGGCCGGCATCTTCATGATTTTCTCGGTCAATTTCACTTTGGAGGGATCCAGGCTGGGCGGATAATTCTGCCCCTCGGCCACGGCGATGGCCGCGGCCGGCTCCAGCATGAAATTGAGCAGCTTCTGGGCGATCTCCAGATCGGTGCCTTTCAGCACGAAGAGATATTCCATCCAGGAGTAGGTGCCCTCGGGGGAGAGGTAACCGATGGGGTTGCCTTCCTGCTGAAGCGCGGCCACCCGCCCGGACCAGGCCACCGTGGCATAGATCTCCCCATTGGCCAGCAGGCTCATCAACTCGGCACCGGAGCTCCAATATTTTTTCATCAGGCCGCGCTGTTCACGCAACGCCGCCCATATGGCCTTCAGGTCGGTCATATTGTTGGGGCTCTGGCCGGTGTGCAGTGCCGCATACCACATGTTGGTCCTGAAGTCGCCGCCCCAGCTGCCCAGTTTGCCTTTCAAGCCTTTGTCCCACAGCAGGGACGCGCCGAGCTTTTCGGCTTTCTCCTTGCTGATATACTTGGTGTTGTAAGCGATACCGGTCTGTCCCAGATCGTAGGGGACGGCCGAAAGGGTGCCCTTGGTGATCTCCCGTAGGGGTTTGATCATTGAGGCCATGACGTTTTTGAGGTTGGGAATTTTTGATTCATCCAGTACAGAAGCAAATCCCAATTCCGCATAGCGGGCATAGTCGAAAACAGCGCTGAGATGGGCGATGTTAAACTCCCCACCCGGAGGATAGGATGCTTTGACCCGCGTCAGGTAGGAGTTCATGTCACCGAATTCGCCATCGATGACCTCGATGCCCGTGGCTTTGGTAAAAGGCTTGAAAGCGTGTTCCCGGAACGCCTCGGAAACCGAGCCGCCCCATCCGTCGAAACGGATGGACTTGGCCGCCCAGGCGTCTTTCACGGCATTTCCAAAGGGTGAGCCGACCAGCCCGATGGCGGCGCCGGCAAGGCCGAGGTACTTAATAAAGCGACGCCGGCTGATTGTGCCGTTTTTATACTCCTCGTATACCCGATCCAGTTTTTCTTTCGTTACGTTGGTCATTGGTTCTCCTTTCAGTTAATGATTGTCAGGTTACTCCTTTACCTTTGAGAATTTGCGGGACAGATAGCCCGCCAGGAGGGGGGTGGCGACGGTCAGCACGATCATGACAGCGCCCAGGGCGTTGATTTCAGGGCTGATGGAGTTTCTCAGCATGCTGAAAATCTTGACCGGAACGGTTTGGTTCTGGGCCGTGGCCCAGAAAAGCGTCGCGGTGATATCATCGAAAGAGATCGTAAAGGAAAAAAGGGCGCCGGCCAATATGGCCGGTAACAATAGCGGGAAGGTGACCTCTCTAAAGGTCTGAAATGCATTGGCGCCCAGGGATTTAGCCGCCTCTTCGTACTCTTTTTTAATGCCCACCAGGCGTGCCTGAACGATCAAGAGCACATAAGGCAGGGTCAATACGACATGTCCGATCAGCAGCAGGGCAAAACTCTTGGGCTGCTGGAGCCATCGCAAAAACAGCAACAGCGCAACGCCCAAGACCACCTCCGGGATCATGATCGGTGAAAGCAGCAGGGTGTTGAGGGTGTTTTTCCCGGGAAACTCAAACCGAATGAACGCCAGGGCGGCAAGAATACCGATGCCGGTGGATAGCACAGCGGTCAGCGAGCCCAGGAGGAGAGAGTTTTTAAAAGCGTCAATGATCGATTCATTTTGAGCCAGTTTGATGAACCACCGTAAACTGACACCGTCCATGGGAAAGATGCCGAATTGTTTGGGGTTGAAAGCCAGTACGATCACCACGACGATGGGCGCGAACAGGAATACGTACACGAGAAACGTGTAAATTCTGATCAATGTCCATCCCGCTGAGAATTGTTTCATGGTCTAATTTCCCTGAAGGCTTTTGAAGATCTGATTGATTCCCAGATAGCGGTTGTAGGTCCACACGATCACAAACAACAGGGAGAGCAGGATGACGCTGATGGCCGAGCCGAAGGGCCAGTCCAGCGTGCCGATAATCCGCTTGAAAATGAGATTGGCGATCATGTCGTTGCCCGGACCTCCCAGTATCATGGGAGGCAGATAGGTCCCGGCCGTCAGCACGAAGACCAGCAGGCAGCCGGCGCTGACACCGGGAAGGCTCAAGGGGAGCGTCACCTCCCGAAACGCCTGCCATTCGGTGCAGCCCATACAGCGTGCGGCTTCGAGAAGACTCTTGTCGATGCCTTCCAGGCTGACATAAATATTCAAGACCATGAACGGCAGCAGATACATGATTAATCCCATGAGCACCGTGAACTCATTGTAGAGCATGGATATGGGTGCTTGAATCAGTCCGATCTTCAACAGGAAGTGGTTGATCAGTCCTGAATCGCCCATGATGTTGATCCAGCTCATGGTGCGAATGATGAAGCTGACCCAAAACGGCAGCATGATGAGCAGAAGAAAGGCCTGTTTAAAGCGGCTTTCGCTGCGATAGAAATAATAGGCGGGAATATAGCCCAGGATAACGCAGAGAATGACAGTCTCAAAAGAGATGCGGATCGTCCGAATGAGTATTTTGGGATAGAAGAAATCTTCGAAGAACTTGGCGTAATTGCCAAACTGGAAGGCGGGGATGTCCGCTCCGCTGGGGGCGCGCAGCCAGAAACTGTATACAACCACAAAACAAACCGGTATGACCAGAAGTAAAAAAACTGCGCTCATGGAAGGCGCCAGCAGCGCCCATGGTTTCCATTTACCAGATTTCATGGGTCCGTTACCCTGATGGATGATGTAAAAAAAGTAAAGACATTCGAACCCTATCGAATTAATCTAACCGTGTCAAGTAGGACCACTGATAGTCGCTTTTGCAAGAAGAATATGACTTGACTTTTTTTGCAGATTTCGTTACCCTCCAAAGCTTTTTGGGTTAACGAAACAGGACAATGAACTCATAAAGGCCCAGATCCTCAAAATGCTGCGGTCACAGAATGAAATCGTATCCGGCGAAGATTTCAGTGCAGCTCTGGGGATTTCACGAGTTTCCATCTGGAAGCCCATCCATAAGCTGCAGGATCTCGGCTGTCAAATCCTTTCAACTTCGGGTGGATACCTTTTTGATAGCTCACCGGATATCCTTTTCCCGTGGGAATATCAGGGCGATGCTGCCAACATCCTGTATTATCCTGAAGTCACTTCGACCATGGAAGGGCTCGCGGTGAACGTGGATGAAAACGGTGCCCTGGTTTTAGGACTTGCCGACGGTTCACAATAAAAATAGTTTAGGGAGATTGTTTTTTAATATGAAAGATATCAATCAACTTCGAATGCTCGTATTTGCTTCGCTGCTGGCTGCCTTGATGGCGGCCGGTGCCTTTCTTGCCATTCCAATCGGACCGGTACCTATTGTCTTGCAGAATATGTTTGTTTTTCTGGCGGGTCTTTTGCTGGGAAGCCGGTGGGCTCTTGCCAGTGTTGCGGTTTATCTCCTGGCCGGGGCTTGCGGATTGCCGGTTTTTGCCGGCGGGATGGGGGGAATCGGCCGCATCGTGGGACCCACCGGCGGATACCTGATCGGTTATCTGCCGGCTGTTTTTATCGTTGGCTACATTTCTGAAAAAGCAGCAGCCCGAATCGGCTACGATGTGCTGGCAATGATTTGTGGAACCATAGTATTGTATGCCTGCGGCGTGGCCTGGTTGAAAATTTTAACAGGCATGACCTGGTCTAAAACGCTGACGGTGGGAATGTACCCCTTTTTGATCGGCGATGGCATAAAGATAGTGGCGGCGGCATGGATTGCAAAAGCATTGCGGCCGATCATTCGAGTTCCGGTAATAGATAAATTTTAGGTCTAATGATTAATGTTCGAATTGGTAAGACATGCGGCTCGCAGCACGCAGCTCGCAATTCGTAACTCGCATCCCGTAACTCGAAATTCGCAACCCGACATGAACATCATCGAAATCGAAAATATAAGTCATCGCTTTGCCGACGGCAAATACGGTATTGAAGGGATAAATCTGAACATTCGGGAGGGATCGCTGGTGGTCATTGCCGGACCCAATGGTTCGGGAAAAACCACGTTATTGAGGCATCTTAACGGGCTTCTTTTGCCGACTGCTGGAACGGTCCGATTGGCTGGCATCTGCGTGGGGCAGGATCTTTTGCAGGCCCGGCAATTTGTCGGGATGATGTTTCAGGATGCCGACAGTCAGATTGTCGGTGAAACCGTATACGAAGACGTGGCTTTCGGACCGGAAAATTTGCGCCTGGACCGCAGTCAGATTCAAAGCAGAGTGAAAATTGCATTGCGAGCTGTCGGATTGTCGGAGCTTGCCCATCAGCGACCACATTTGCTTTCAGGAGGTGAAAAACGCCGGCTGGCGATCGCGGGTATTCTTGCCATGGAACCCAGGGTTATAGTATTTGATGAGCCTTTTTCGAGTTTGGACTACCCGGGCGTCAAACAGATACTAAACCACATCCTGGCTTTACACCAATCAGGGCATACGATTCTGGTGACAACTCATGATCTTGAGAAAATCATTGCCCATGCGGATCGACTGATTTTAATGCACGGCGGCAAAATTGTCAGAGATGGTATGCCGGCCGACATTATGTGTGACGTTGAAGCCTTTGGTGTGCGAAAACCCTGCACTTTCCGCCTGGGGTTGGAGGCCGAATCATGGCTCGATTAACATCCTTTAGTTACATTGCCGGGAATTCTATACTGCACAGGACAGATGCCCGGTTTAAATTATTGTTTATTATCCTACTCAGCCTTGTTATATTAAATGTCTATTTCGGTGGGCTTGGGTTTTTGACTATCATATTGCTTGCTGTAATTCTCTATGCCCGACTACCGCTTGCTTCCGGGTTTAAGGAATTTCGCTATTTTTTAATCCTACTGATGCTGATCTTTTTAGCCCGGGTGCTGTCAACCGGCGGTCCGCCCGTTTTCAATTTCAAATATATATCCGTTTCCTCACAGGGCCTGCAGAATGGTCTCCTAGTTTGCTGGCGCCTGGCCATAATCGTTATTCTCAGCTTTGCATTTATATCAACAACCCCACCCTCGGCAATCAAAGCCGCCGTACAGTGGTTGTTACAACCCGTCCCATTTATTCCTGAAAAAAAAATTGCCGTCATGATGGGATTGATCCTGCGCTTTGTGCCGGTGATTTTAGACCAGGCCAGAGAAACAGCGGTGGCTCAAAAAGCTCGGGGGGTGGAGAATAGAAAAAATCCCGTGTATCGATTGATAAAACTAGGTTTCCCATTGTTGCGTCGAACATTTGAACGTGCTGATGATTTGGTGGTCGCCATGGAAGCTAGATGCTTCACCGAAAATCGGACCGATCCCGAACTGATTGCACAAAAACGGGATTGGTTGGTCCTGACTGCTGTGATTTTTTTGTGTATCTTTCTACTTTTAGTGAAATAATTGTCATCAATCTAATACCCACTCGAATCCTTTTTCTGATTACGCTTCCTATTTCCAATTTAGGAATCGAATATGCCATCCAGCCTGGTGGCTCAGGACTGCTGGTGTTTAACCTGTTGACTGAGATGGATTTGTTAGATATTTGGAATTTAAATATTTTTCACGATTTCATTGTCTTTTATGATTTTGATACAGCATTGTCTCAAGAATGAAGGGAATTTTGTATGGAATTAGCGATTTTTTCGACTCGGATCTTTACCGGAAACCCGGCCCAGCCCTGGGCTGAAGCCCTTAAAATAACGGACGAGCGAATTACAAACGTCGGCAGCAATGCCGCAGTTAAAGACGCCTGCGGAAACAATACCGAAAAGCTGGAATTACCGGGTATGCTGGTAACTCCCGGCCTGGTGGATGCCCATTGTCATTTTGTCAGCCTGGGCAGGGCTTTTCAAATGGTCAACCTGCGCAATGCTTCATCACTGGCCGAAGTTCGTGAACGAATTCAAAAAGCGGTTAAGTCGCGCAAACCGGGCGAGTGGATTATCGGCCGGGGCTGGAACCACCATCAGTGGCGTGATCGACTGGAACCCACCCGACAGGACCTGGATGACCTCACCCCGGATAACCCGGCGATGATGGTGCGAGCCTGCGGACACAGCATATGGGTTAATACCGGAGCACTGGAACGGGCCGCCATTACCCGCGACACCCCCAATCCTTATGGCGGGCAAATCGATAAAGATCCTGCCAGCGGTGAGCCCACCGGCATGCTGCGCGAAGCCCGTGATCTCATCGAAGATCATATTCCGTTGCCTACCTTAGAAGATCGCAAACAGATGGCCCTGGCAGCCCAGGAGGACGCATTGCGCAACGGAATTACCGCTGTCCATACCTGTGAAACACTGACCGAGTGGGAAGCACTGGCGGCCCTGGAAGCGGAAGGTAAGCTTAAACTGCGGGTCTACCACCTGCTGCCGCCCGATGACCTGGAGAAGGCCGCTGCGCGGGGGATCACTGCCGGCAACGGCAGTCATCGGCTATGGTTCAACCATGTGAAGCTGTTTGCCGATGGGTCTCTCGGTTCGGGTACGGCCTTAATGCACGAACCCTACACGGATGATTCGGCCGAGTGCGGTATCGCCTGCCTCGAAAGGGAAGATCTGGAAGATAAAATCAGGCTGGCTTACAGCCGCGGTTGTGATGTGGCGATTCATGCCATTGGGGATCTTGCACTGACCAATGCCCTGGAAAGTATTGCCGCTGCACGTAAACAGTATCCGGGCGAGCACCGGGACCGGATTGAGCACGTTCAAATATACCGGCCCCAGGACCTTGCCTTATTTCATGACCTGGGCGTCGTGGCCTCGGTGCAGCCTGTATTCCTGGGCACGGACTGGGCGCCGGCCGACAAGCGCTGGGGATCTGAAAGATGTCGCAATGCTTACGCCTGGAAATCACTGCTTGAGGCAAAACTACGCGTTCAATTCGGATCAGACACACCGGTGGAATCTATCAATCCCCTTTACGGAATTCATGCCGCCGTCACACGCCAGGATCCAAGCGGCCAGCCGATTGACGGGTGGTTTCCCGATCAAAAACTATCCCTCGAGGAATCTTTAGAAGGCTTTAGCGCAGTGGCTGCCTGGAATGCGAGGCGTGAAGAACAACTTGGCTCAATTGCACCCGGCAAATGGGCTGATCTGACTGTTTTGGAACAGGATCTTTTTAAACTGTCACCGGCGGAATGGCGGTCGGTTAAAACTGCCATGACGGTGGTGCATGGGGAGGTGGTCTATCGGAAAGGATGAATTCGGAAGTCGGAATGTGCAAGCGGGAAGAATTTGAATTCGGCCTGCGACGAGCTCCACTCGACGTGCTCGGGGCCTGAGCTTGTCGAACGGCAGTCGAATCGAAGTCGGAATGCGGTGGTGCCAGGCCAAGCCGGGATCCTCGGATGATGTGAAGCGGAATTGAAGTCGGGATTGGCATGTGACGTGCGGAATATGGAATGGCGCCTGCCTTGACCTACACTTGAGTTGACAGGGTCGAACGGAAAGTTAAAAATTTAATGGACAATACCATATCACAGCTCTTTTTATACGTCTTCCAACGTTAAGATAAGTTTACGTATCTGGAAAAAATTAGAACTTGAAATTGTTGTGATTTAAAAGCAGTAATCACCACCTCGGCCCTGAAAACTCGGATTAATGGCATCACATGTTTTATTGGCCATTATTTTTTCCATAGATGTTGGAGCGTAATCTATAATCGGCTGTTGATTATTCAAGCAACGGCAGTAGCCAATCATAAAACACAAAGGGGGGATTCGAAGTCCCCCCTAATTCATATTCAAGTATTTATAATAGAGTATAACGCCAACCCTCACTCGGGTACGGGAACTCTAACACGCCCTGGATGATGACATTACCATCATCGCTGTGGGGATAATGAATAAAAGCTTACAGCTTATCATGAATAAGGCGCGCGCGAATTGATTTATTCCGGTTGCTCTACCGGATCAATACTGGAAATGGTTCCCATGCTGTTAACGCGGTTATAAATGGTACCATTGAGCGTGAAGCATCTGGCCAGCGGAACTTCAGGCGCTTCTGGCTCAGGTAAGTCAAAGGTAACGCCCTCAAAGTATCCACGATTGTGATATCCGTTAAACTGCTCACGGTACATACCGGCGATGTCCAGTTTCGTTATACCTTTGGCCAGTGTGGTGGCTTTGACCCACTCATACACTTCAGCCGGTACGACAACACTGCTGGTATGAAGGGGTGCGTCAATCCAAGCAAAGTCTACACCAACCTGGCTTGCGTCGGTGAACCAACCGTTGCCTACGTAAATTCGCAGACGCAGTGACTTCTCATAAGGCGAAAGTTTCAGAACTTCATCGGGTACCGTCCACTGGACGACCAGAACTGTCTCCCCAGCGTCATTGACAACTTCACGAGTGGTAATGTTTACCACTGTAATATCTCTGGTCTTAGTTTTGATTTTACCATTGCGTCTGACTTTCTGGAAGGTCAGCCCTTCGGTGGTTGCCGATACAGTTGGCATAACACGGTCACTAAAAATTTCTTGAGCGAACGGAATGATCGGGCCACCCGCTATGGTGACAAGGTAATTCTGCATACCAACCGGAGCCATATCACTGAAGTTCCAAGCGAAGGTGGTAGGTGCCGATTCGGTTACCGGTCCACCATTTCCGTCACTCTGGTAGTTATGGCCGGTGTTCCAGCTTTTGTACCAGTAGGTCTCCAACTGCCTGTCACGCATCCCAACCGTTTCACCGGTCTCAACCCATGTAACGGCAATGTCTTCCAAGGGAATATCTTCGTAAGTTCCCTGACGATAGAACGTGCCGTTATAAGCGTTCGGGAAACCATCACCACGATCATCGTAACACACAGCACAAGGACTTCCATCTCCTGGCTCCCAATTCCATTCTTGATCCTCACAGGACTGCTCACATTCAGGTGTCATGGTCCAATCAATGTGATAAACGACAACCGGATATGGCCCGGTGTAGTTTGTTTCGCCACACAGATTAAAATGCCAGTTGGAATCCGGCGTACAGTCATCGCCTGGATCGTCAACTTGGACAGCATACACTTTCGGAATTGATCTCACGTTTTTCAGTGCTGCGAACTTGACGCGGGAATCGGGTGTCCGCCCGGCTTCACCAAACCGCCGGTTGTCAACCTGAAATTTGACCACATCGTAGCCTTTTACCTGCACGGTCAGATCACCGATGGGGCTCCAAATCTGCCTGTCCGGTCGTGAGTTACTAAGTGCCGCTTGAAAATCAGACCCATTCAATTCAGCTTCCGCCAGTAACCCAAGACAGGTCAGGTTGTCGCCCTGTCCAATAAATTCTGAACAATTCCAGCCACCGTCCAGCGGGTCGTAAGCCATTGCAGATCCACACCAAAACATCACCATCACCATCACCATCACCACTGCCACGATACCAGTAAGTCTTTTCATCTAATTCCTCCGTTAATTGGTGTTATTTCGTTCCACCATCGGTCGGGGTTTTTACCAAAAGCGAAACGAGCATAGAGAACAGTTATGGCCAACATCGTGCACACATACAATGCACGACAACCCCTCAATCTCCACCTTACCCAGTCTGATTTCTGATTAGTTCCCCCTGGCAGGAACACCAAGCGGCGATCGATTCGATCACGAAGCATATTCGGCATACTGCACCGAAGCCCTGATAAAGAGTTAGTCAGCTTGCTACCCACAGGATCAATCAGCTCCAACCGGATTTTCAATCATCGTACTTCCAATCACCTTGAGAACTCCCGTCTCCAGAAATCACGTTGCCTCGGTTGCCAAAATTTCTGGAGAGGAGACGCAAAGGATATGCCAAAGTTTATAAATTTATAAATTACCTATAAGAGTCTGGAAATATTATGATATTAGAAAGGCCGGGCAGCACTAAGAAGAATTAACGGGAAAAAGATTTCATATTTGATGGGAAAGCAAATTCCTAATTACATAGCATTTCACTTCGTTCACCGATGTAGAAGTAATCCCAACTGTGACAAAATTACTGATATCATGAAAGATGGCTGTCAAGTCAAGCAAATCATAAGTTTAATTATTGTGAAATCCTCTCCGTCCACCGGCAATTTTACTTTAAGCCCTTATACCTCTGGCCTTTATCCTTTGTCCTTGACTTTTTTTATGCTTTTCGTTAACCTCTCCCATTTTTTAAGTTAACCACATTTGGATCATTAACTGATGAAGGCTGAAATTCTATCCATTTTGCGTTCCCGAAATGACATCGTATCCGGTGAGGAACTCAGCGCGGCTTTGGGTATTTCGCGGGTGTCCGTTTGGAAGCACGTCCATAAGCTGCAGGATCTCGGCTATCAAATCATTTCAACTTCGGGCGGTTACCGATTGGTCAGTTCGCCGGATATCCTTTTTCCGTGGGAATATCCGGGCGATGCCGCCAGTATCCTGTATTTTCCCGAAGTCACATCGACCATGGACATTGCCAGAGATCTGGCAAGAAAAAACTGCCCCGATCTGACCGTGGTAATCGCCGGACGCCAGACCAAAGGACGGGGACGGTTAAAACGGCACTGGCTATCCGATGACGGCGGACTATATTTTACCATGGTCCTGCGGCCGCCGATCCCCGTGCAGCTGAGCTTCAGGGTAAATTTCCTGGCTTCCTTAACATTGGCGCGGGTCATCCGCGAGATGCTTCAAATTGATGCCATGGTGAAGTGGCCCAATGACATCCTGGTGGATGACCGTAAAATCTCGGGAATGCTTTCTGAACTGGAAGCTGAGACTGACCGGGTTTTATTTATCAACGTCGGGATGGGAATCAATGTCAACAACGACCCGTCCCAAGCCGAGCCGGGGGCATCATCTTTGAATAAAATTTCAGGCCGGGAAATATCCAGAAAAGATCTGCTAACCCGCTTTCTGGAGGAGTTTGGTCATTGCATGAAAAATGCCGATTTTGAGGATGTTATATCAGAATGGAAAAAATATACGGTGACCCTGGGCCGTCATGTCAGGATTGTAACCCAGCGGGAGGAATCGGAAGGGCTTGCAGTGGACGTCGATGAAAACGGTGCCCTGGTGTTGGAACTTGCCAACGGGGAGCAGAAAAAGATAATTTATGGAGATTGTTTTTTAGTACCTGAATTTTAAAGCAACGATTATCGCTCCAAGTCAATCACGGTAACTTGGCCTCGAACTTCACTAAGGGTTATATGCGTGTAAAATGCAGGTAGTGTGAAAAGGCAAACTATTGACTGGAAAAAGCCATTGGGATATTCATAGATATTGCAGGGACATAAATCCTAAACTAAGCGATATTCTGTCAGCATCTACCGTCTATCCTGGCCAATTCCCGGGCGGGGATCAACCGGAACCGCAAAGGTCTCCCGCAAAGACGGCAAGATTTAATTATTGCTTTCAACAGGCAGTTTAACTGGGTCCTGGGGCTGGTGATGTTTCTACTGACCCTGGCATCAAATTTTACCGGATATTTACTGCCCTGGGATCAGCTGGCCTTCTGGGCGATCACCATCTGCACCGGCATGCTGGAATACATCCCCGGAATCGGTATGGGACTGCAAAAGGTGGTCCGGGGCGGAGCCGATATCGGGCCGGCAACCTTATCGATATTTTTTGCAATCCATACGGCGATCATACCCGCCGGTCTTATTATTCTCATGCCGTTTCATTTCTGGCGGGTGCGCAAAGCCGGCGGCCTGGTTATCCCGCGTAAACCGGATGATGACCCCCAAGAGCGGGGCGATTCGGTAGCCACCATTCCAAATCTCATCGTACGTGAATTGGTCGTCGCTGCAGTACTAATCGCCCTGATATTGCATTTTTCCATTCTGTTTAATGCGCCGTTGGAAACCAAGGCCAATCCGGGGCTCAGTCCCAATCCCACCAAAGCCCCCTGGTATTTTGCCGGCTTGCAGGAATTGCTGTTGTATTTCCATCCTCTGTTCGCTGTGCTGGTCATACCGGCTGTCATCGTGGGGATGTTATTTCTTCTGCCTTTCATTCGCTATGATGCCGAAACCGCCGGTGTCTGGTTTGCCTCGCAGCAGGGCCGGAAAACGGCCGTCGCCGCTGCAGTTGTGGCCGTAATCCTATCATCCCTGGGTATCGTTGCTGATGAATACGTCATCGATTTTGCGGCCTGGATGCCGGCGGTTCCGGTCGTGATCAGCAATGGTTTGCTGCCGGCAGCCCTTGTCCTGGCGGGCATCATCGGATTTTACTGGTGGATAAAGAAAAAATACTGCACCACCAATAACGAAGCCATTCAGGCGGTTTTTGTACTGTTGCTGGCGGCGTTTGTTATTTTGACTGTTACGGGGATTTGGTTTCGCGGTGTCGGAATGAGGCTGGGGTGAGGGGGGTAGTAATGGAGACAGGTCCAAAAGATAACGCACAATAAAGTTTAAACTCCCGGGGTGTCACTGCTGGAGAATCGGAGTAATGGAGTAATGAAAAGAAAAGACCATTTTTTGACCTAATATTAAGGATATATATTAAGAATGCGGAAGAATAAAAATCGTGGATACCAAAAATTGAGAGTATGGAATGATGCAATCGAATATTATCGGCAAACATATCTGATCTTCCGAAAATTTCCATACGAATCAAAGCGAATAGCAGGGCAAGCTTTAGCATCCACTGATTCGGTTCACAGAAACATTGCAGAGGGGTATTGCAGGCGATCTATTCATGAGTACCTGAATTTCCTTAATATAGCCCTCGCTTCACTTGGTGAATCAGTATCTGGGCTATTTGCCTGCAGAGCGTCAGGACAGATAACTGAAGAAGATTTCGAAAATCTGGATTCTCGAGCATATAAACTTGAAAATGGCTTGCTCAAATTAGTTGAAAGCTTGGAACGTAAAAGGGCCAGCGGAGATTGGACCGATCACCTGGTCGTAAAAGAAAGCAATGCGGTATATGGAAACGATTAATCCATTACTCCAATACTCCGTTACTCCAGTACTCCGGCTTTCTCGCAAGTCTGTTGATTTTTTAATCCAACAGAGAACTACCAAACCATTTATTAGGAATTTCTCATGCCAAACCGACGCAAAGAGAAAGCCCCCGCGGCGGGTTCATCTCGTCGCAGTTTTCTAACCAAGCTCTGGTTTGCCTTAGGTTTCGTGGCACTGGCTGAGTTCATTGCCGTTGCATTTGCCTTTTTACGGCCGGGCAAACCCGCAGCACGCCCGGAAAACGCTGAAGCGATCGTCACTGCCGGAAAGATCGATGCCTTTGCACCCGATTCGGTCACCGCTTTTGTGCGCGGAAAGTTTTATCTCACGCGACTGGCGGACGGCGGGTTTTTGGCGCTGTCGCGCAAATGCACCCACCTTGGCTGCACCGTTCCCTGGGTAGCAACGGAAAACAAATTTGCCTGCCCCTGCCATGCATCGGCTTTTGATATTGGCGGAAATGTCATCAGCCCTCCCACGCCACGGGCACTGGATATTTATCCGATATTTATAGAAAATGATATTGTGAAAGTTGACACCAGCAAACCGATTAAACGCAGCGAATTTAAAGCTGAACAGGTTACTTATCCGAAAAAAGTTTCTGACAGGATAACAGGATAGACAGGATAAAAGAAATAGTTATCAAAAACATCTATCACAGCCTGGAGGAGGCATTATGGATCATAGGAAATTAACGGAAAAGATAATTAGGATGTGCTTATCGAGTATATAACAGAATGGGATTTGGATTTCTTGAGTCGGTTTATGAGAAATGCATGCTTATTGAGTTGAGTAAGGCAGGTTTAGATGCGGATTCACAAAAGCCAATTAAAGTCTATTATGACAATGAAATTGTGGGTAATTTTGTGGCCGACATTATTGTTAATGATAAGATAATTTTGGAGCTTAAGTCGGTCAGACGAGTTATTAAAGCTCATGAAGTTCAGCTAGTTAATTATCTTGTCGCTACGAGAAAAGCTGTTGGACTGCTTTTGAATTTTGGTGAGCGAAAAGTTGATGTTAAGCGTAAGGTTAGGATTTTAGAATAAACCGCGATAGGACTTTTTATTATCCTGCAGATCCTGTTATCCTGTCTAAAAAATATCATGAAAAACTGGAAAATAACCGGAATCATCGCGACGCTCGTTATTGTCTTCTCCATACCGGCATACGTGCTGAAGCAGAAATACTATCGGCAGTCCGCCGCGGCGCCGGCGCCGGTGTCCTTTGTGGGCGGGCAAAAATGTGCCGAATGTCATAAAAATGAGTATGACAAATGGCGGGGCTCTCATCATGACCTGGCCATGGACGAAGCCAACGATTCAACCGTGCTGGGTAATTTTGAGGATGCCGTATTCGAGTATTTCGGGGCGGTGTCACGATTTTACCGCAAGGATAGCCGGTTTTTGGTAAATACCCAAGGGCCGGGCGGCCAAATGGGTGATTTTGAAATCAAGTATACTTTTGGTGTATATCCGCTGCAGCAATACCTGGTTCCTTTTCCGGGAGGACGGCTGCAGTGCCTGCCCATTGCCTGGGATGCCAAAAATAAAAAATGGTATCACCTGGCGCCGGATGCGCCCGCCGACCCGGCTGACTGGCTGTACTGGACCAATGCCGGTCAGAATTGGAACGGCATGTGTGCCGAATGCCACTCTACCAATTTGAAAAAAAATTATGATCTTGCCTCAGATTCCTACCGGACGACATGGTCGGAAATCGATGTCAGCTGCGAGGCCTGCCATGGTCCCGGCTCGAATCATGTGAAGTGGGCCGAATTGCCCGATATGGCCAGGCCCGTCGCTGAAAATTATCGGCTGGTGGCGAAAACATCCGGCATTAACTCGCGCAAGCTGGTGGAATTGTGCGCGCCCTGCCATGCCCGGCGCGCCATCCTGGGTGACTATACCCACGCTGAGCCGGACTTGATGGATACGATGCTGCCGAGCCTGCTCAATGAAGAGCTATATTTTTCAGACGGTCAGATTCTGGCAGAGGTTTATGTCTACGGCTCGTTTACCCAGAGCAAAATGTATGCGCGGGACGTGCGCTGCAGCGACTGCCACGACGTGCACAGTATCAAGACGGTTAAGACCGGCAATGCCTTGTGTCTGCAGTGTCATCGGGCGGATGTTTATGATACCGGGGACCATCATTTTCACAAAAAAAATGGCGAACCGGGCCAGCCGCTGAAAACCGAAGACGGCCAGGTGCTGTTCGATGTCGGAACCGGGTCCGAGTGTGCTCAGTGCCACATGCCGGGACGTATTTATATGGGTAACGATTACCGGCCTGATCACAGCTTTCGCATTCCGCGACCCGATCTGAGCCTGAAACTTGACGTGCCCAATGCCTGTAATCGCTGCCATCTTAATAAAAGTTTTCAGTGGGCCGATGCGTTTATCACCAAATGGTATGGTCCCGGCCGCCGCGGCCATTACGGCACGATCATCGATGCCGGCCGCAAACACCTGCCGGATGCCCCCAAAATGCTGACTAACCTGGCCGGCGATCCGTTGTACCCGGTGATCGTGCGTGCCACGGCGCTGTCGCTGCTGGGCACTGGCCCGATCCCGGGCAGCGATCAAACCTACGAGCTGGCATTGGCGGACGAAGAAGCCCTGATTCGACGTACGGCGGTTGATCGGCTGAATGCTGCTGATTTGAAAAAACAGACGACCCTGCTGGCCGCCATGCTTTATGATCCCGTCAAAGCGGTTCGCATTGAAGCAGCCCGGCGACTGACTGAAATAGACGAGCCGCAATTGGACGGCAGCCAGCAAAAACGCTATCAAGCCGCCTTGCAGGAATATCAAGATTCCATGGAATATTCGGCCGATTTTGCATTTGCCCGCTATAACCTGGGCAATCTTTACACCAATCTCCGTCAGCCGGAAAAAGCCGTGGAGAATTTCCTGGGTGCTATCCGTATTGATAATCAATTTTTTCCGGCCAAGGTCAATCTGGCCATGCTGTATAACCAGATGGGGCGCAAGGGTGAGGCTGAGGCTTTGCTGCGTGAGGTGGTAATCGATCGACCCGCACAGTATGACGTGCGGTATTCTCTGGGACTGTTGCTGGCCGAAAATAAAAAGTATGCGGAAGCTGCCGGGCATCTTTTGATTGCAGCTAAAGGACTGCCGGGCCGGGGACGCGTGCATTATAATCTCGGGTTTCTGTTGCAGCAGTTGAAGCGGGATGTGGAGGCAGAAGCCGCTTTGCTGGCAGCGCTTGAAATTGAACCGGACAGCCTGGATTATCTGTATGCCGCTGCCGACCACTACCTGAAAAGAGGGAAGCTGGTTAAAGCCGGAAATATCGCCGAACAAATGATTGAAAAACACCCTCGCAATTCCATCGGGCGCGATATTTTAAATTATATCAATGAAAGACAGGCGCAGCACAACAAACCTTGATTCTCGGCTTTAATTTCTGCCTGGATCGCCGAACCACTTTTTTTTGATACGGTCCAATTCATCGGATTCGATCAGATTGAGGATGGCGCGATTGATTTTTTCTCGCAACGGACTGCCTTGGGGCAGGGCCAGGCCATAATCCTGCGGTTCGAAAATCTTTCCGACAACCGTAACCTTGCCTTTGCCCTCGCCATTCGCGTAAAAGAGCAGATTCGGAGCATCATAAACCACTGCCTCTACTTCACTCTTTAATAATGCATCTAGCGCATCTTCCACCCTTTCGAATATGTCAAGATAGGCGTGTTCTTTTTTCATAAAGTGAAAACTGGTCGTTTTATCCACCACTGCAACGCGTTGCCCCCTCAGATCCAGTGGCCCGTTGATGCTACTCCTGAGGCCCTGCATGGTAAGGTCTGAGGAAAGCTGCGCAACAAAGAAACCGAATAAGGGCAGGAACATAAGGATTATAATAGCGGCCAGAATTCTTCCGATCCAGCGCTGGGGAACCTTATCGCCGTATCCGATGGTGCTGGCGGTGATCAGGGCCCAGTACATTCCTTCAAACACGCCCGGCAAATAACTTTGATGAAACGAGGTGGCTCTTTTTTTGCTGCTGCGTTCAACGAGCCATATAATATGACCGGCAATGAAAATCAAAATAATAAGCGCGCCAAAGAAAATGATCTTCTGTCCCTTGAACAAAGAAGAAATCAGTCCAAGCAATGTCGGCTTTCCAGCTCTTGGAATTAAGATATCAAGCCCCGTTTCATAAACCGGATGGGTAAAATCAAAAAGTTCTTCCCGCCCTTCAGTGACGGTAATACCGCCTATGGCAATATCGATGCTGCCTTCCTTAATGCGCTTCAACTTGTCTCCTACCCCCGTGCATTGGACATATTCAAACTCGCTGCCTAATTGGGAGGCAAGGGCTTGCCACATGTCGATTGACATTCCTGCGGGCCCATTTGGGGATAAGATCACGAAAGGTGAAAACGGGCTGATACCGACCCTTAGTATGGAATCTGATTGGGCGGCATCAGCCGGTTGGCCAGTCAGGATGAGAATCAAGGCTAAAATGAGCAAGCCTGTTTTTTGTTTGAGTATCATTTCTCCGGTCTCCTCTGGCAGCGTTCAAAGGATATTACAGCCGCAATCACAAATCAATTAAAATTCCCAACAAGATCGTATGAGGATGTCAGGTAATGTCAGTGGTTGAAGCTTGGAATAAATGAATATATATTCATTTATCTCATAAACTTATATTTGATGCTGGATTTCCGAATTTTAGGCATAATATTGTATGATATTCATATATCTTACTATAATTATATAGATTAAACAAAATTTAGATTTCCGGATTTAAGACTTGACAACAATGGACAGGTCCTATAATATGAATGAATACTCATTCATATTATAGGTCCGGCATTCCGGGCAGGGGGTCAGAATCAACAAGAATAATAAAAATAACAAATATCATCTCATTCTGGAAGCGGCTGTCAGAGTATTTGCCCGCCAGGGCTTCTACCAATCGACCGTTGCCCAGATCGCTAAAGAGGCCGGGGTGGCCGACGGTACCATCTATCTTTATTTCAAAAATAAAGATGATATTCTGGTGCAATTTTTCAGCTACCGAACCAAGCAGGTGTTTGACCGGTTCAGAGCTGAGGTGAAAAAGGCGGACAACAGCTTTGATAAACTGCGCAATCTCGTCCGGCGGCATCTGACCGAATTTCAGCGGGATCGGGATATGGCCGTGGTGTACCAGGTGGAAACCCATCAAAACAGCCGCCTGGCGGAATCCCAGATCAGAGAAATGTCGATCATGTATCAGGATCTGGTGTCGGAAATTGTCGAACTGGGCCAGCAGGAGGGTAGTATACGCAAAGACCTCTATGTCGGCCTGGTAAAGCGATTTATTCTGGGCGCCGTTGACGAAGTGATCAATACCTGGCTGCATTCGGAAAAAGAGTACGATCTGGTTTCCATGGCAGACCCGCTGGTTGAGCTGTTTATTAGGGGTATCGGAATCTCAGATTAAATAAAAAAGGAGAGATAAACAATGGCACAGCAAATCGCAGATCGAAGGGATGTTGACTTTGTCCTTCACGAGCAATTGCACGTCGAGGAATTGAGCAAACATGACATTTATGCTGAATTCAACAAAAAAACCGTAGATCTAATCGTATCTGAAGCCCGCAACCTGGCGATCAAGGAGATTCTGCCCACCCAGGAAGCTGGGGATCGGGAAGGCACCAAATTTGATAACGGACAGGTAACGGTTCCCGAGTCTTTTCATAAAGCCTGGGAGCTATTCAAAGAGGGTGAATGGTTGGCCATGATCGAGGATCCCGCCTGGGGCGGGCAGGGCATGCCGCGGACCGTGGCCCTGGCAGCCAGTGATTTCATGAACGGGGCGAATTTCGCCTTCATGATGTATCCCGGTCTGACGCACGGAGCCGGCAAACTGGTTGAAACTTTCGGGACTGAAAAACAGAAAGCGCTTTTCCTGAAAAAAATGTACACCGGACAATGGACCGGTACCATGCTGCTGACCGAACCGGAAGCGGGCTCCGATCTCGGGGCGTTGACGACCGCGGCGGTTAAAAATGAGGATGGAACATATTCGATCACGGGCAACAAAATTTTTATTTCATCCGGCGAGCATGACCTGGCGGAAAATATCATCCATCCGGTATTGGCCCGCATCGAAGGTGCTCCGGAGGGTACCAAAGGCATCTCTCTTTTTATCGTTCCCAAGATCTGGGTCAACGACGACGGGAGTCTGGGACAGCCTAACGACGTGGCTTGCACCGGCGTGGAAGAGAAAATGGGAATTCATGGAAACGCCACCTGTTCCATCTCGCTCGGCAGCAGGGGAAATTGCCGGGGGTTTCTCCTGGGAGAAGAAAACAAAGGGATGCGTTCCATGTTTTTGATGATGAATGAGGCGCGTTTGCTGGTCGGAATCCAGGGATTTGCCTGTGCCAGTGCGGCCTACATGCATGCCGTCAATTATGCCCGGCAGCGGATCCAGGGGCGGCATCTGATGAATATGATGGATAAGAGCGCCCCGGCGGTTCCGATCATTCAGCATCCGGATGTCCGGCGAATGCTGCTGACAATGAAGGCCTACGTTGAGGGGATGCGCAGCCTGCTGTATTACGTCGGTATGTGTGATGACCGGATTCATATTGCCGATAGTGAAGATGACAAGGCCAAATACCAGGGGATCGTCGATTTGCTGATCCCCATCGCCAAAGGCTATGTTTCCGACCGGGCCTTTGATGTCTGCAACCTCGGCGTTCAGATATTCGGCGGATACGGCTACATCAAAGAGTACCCCATGGAACAGCTTCTGCGCGACTGTCGGATTACCCCGATTTACGAGGGAACCAACGGCATCCAGGCCATGGATCTTCTGGGCCGCAAGCTCGGAATGAATAAGGGTAAACCGATTATGGACTTGATGGGTGAGATCCAGGGCACGATTGCCGCCGCCAGGACCAATCCACGCGTCGAAGATTGTGCCGGTAAATTGGAAGCAGCCTTGAACAAACTGGGAGATGTTGCCCTGCATCTGGGCAAAACAGCCATGTCACCCCAGGTAATGGCTGCCTTTGCGCACGCTTATCCGTTCATGGAGGTTTCCGGAGATGTGGTCATGTCCTGGCTGCTCCTGTGGCGCGCAACCATAGCGGCAGAAAAGCTGGATAACGGTGCCAAGAAAAAGGACGCCACATTTTACGAAGGTCAGCTGAAGAGCGCCGAATTTTTCGCCAATTGTGTGTTGCCGGTCACGCTGGGCAAGATGAACGCCATTCTTGCAACCAGCAGCGAAGCAGTGGACATATCGGAAGATTCGTTTGGGGGGAAATAGGGTGGGTACTGGGTACTGGATACTGGATGCTGGATGCTGGATACTGGATGCTGGATACTGGGTACTGGGTACTAGGTATTGGGTATAGGGTGTAAGGTGTAAGGAATGCGGAAAAAAAGGGCAGGCACGCGGCGCACGGCTTAGATCTACGGACAGAAGGTCAAGGGTAGACGGTGGCTGTGTCGATGGGGGATTTCCGACTTCCAATAACCCATAACATACAACAAATAACAAATTACTAAGCCTTGCGGTCTTGTTTCAAAGGCCTAATCATGATATGCAAGCCCCTTGCGCTCAAACCCGGATTGATCAAATAATCGACCGAAGGGAGTAACAAATAAATATATGGAACCCGCGTTAATTTCTCCGGCTTCTGCCACGATTCTTGGTATTCCCGCAAATATTATCTATATTCTGATTCCGCTGATCGGGATCGGCACATTCGCCTATATCATCTTTCGGCGACTGACGCCCCTGCTAAGGGCAGCTCCGGACGATCGATTGAATCGGATTCCGGAAAGGATCCGGTCGGTCATTAAAATCTGGCTGGCCCAATGGCGGCATCCGCGTTACATGCTGGCCGGAGTGGTTCATATTTTTCTTTTTGCCGGCTTTTTAATTCTCGGTGCCCGTTCCACCCAGCTGGTATTTATCGGGTTTGTGGATGGCTTCCATCTGCCCGGTTTTAGCGGTTCGTTCGGTGTATTCTACAATGTTTTGAAAGATTATGCCGCCACCTGGATCCTGATTGCGGTGGCCATCGCCGCCGTGCGGCGCGGAATTATAAAACCGGCCCGCTATGCCGTGCCGCCACAGTACGGCAAAGACCATACCTGGGAAGCCCTGATGGTGCTGGGGCTTATCGCGACATTGGTAATAACCGAAAGCCTGTTCGAGGCCGGCCTGGCTGCAGCCCGGATTCAAAAAGGGATGCATGCCGAATTCACGGCACCCTTGACGCTGGTGTGGCTTTTTAAACATCTGTTAAGCAATGCCTCTCATTCAGTGCTGCAGGGCGTGCATTCGGTTGCTTATTTTATCCATGAGATAACCTTTTTCTTCTTCCTGTGCTTTCTGCCCATGGGCAAACACTTCCATGTGATTCTCTCCCTATTCAACGTATTTTTCATGCGCCTTGACAGAGGCAATGTAAAGCCCGTGCGACACGGGATTGATGATGATAAGCTGGATGATCTAGCATCTTTTGGTGTGAAGGTATTCGAGGATTTTACCTGGAAGCACATGCTCGATTTTTACAGCTGTGCCGATTGTGGAAGATGCTCCGACCACTGCCCGGCCAATGCCGTCCGCCGTCCCCTTTCGCCGCGGTTTATTTCCATTAAAGGGCGCGATTATGCATTTAAGCACTACCCGTGGATCGGCAGCAATGGCAGTGAGCCCAAGCCATTGATCGGCGATATCTACAGTGAGGATGAGATATGGTCCTGCACGACCTGCGGCGCCTGCGAGCAGGAGTGCCCGCTTGGTATCGAGTATATCGACAAAATGGTGGATTTAAGACGCGGTATGGTCGATGAGGGCATGGTTCCCCAGTCGCTTCAGAAACCACTCGGTGCGCTTGAAAAGCGCGGCAATCCCTGGGGCAAAATGGAAAGAAAGCGGGCTGACTGGACCAAGGAACTGGCCGAGGAAACTCCCGTGAAAGTCCTAGAAAAAGGCAAGACTGCCGAGACCCTCTACTTTGTTGACAGTATATCTTCCTTTGACGACCGCATGCAGGAAATTGCCCGGGCAAGCGCCAGAATACTTAAGGCCGCCGGCATTGATTTCGGCATTCTGGGCAAGGCCGAAAAAGACAGCGGTCACGAAGTGCGCAGATTCGGCGAAGAAATGCTTTTCCAGGATTTAAAGGATCAAAATACGGATGCGATTTTAAATTCAGGCGCCGAAAACATCGTCACCGCCGATCCGCACGCCTACAATGCTTTAAAAAAAGACTATAAAGATCTGCCACCGGTGGAGCACATCAGCCAGACCATCTTACGAAATGTTAAAGCGGGAAAAATTCGCTTAAAACCGGTGGCGGACGCCGCCAAGGCCTATGTCTATCACGACCCCTGCTATCTGGGACGCCACAACAGCCTGTATGATGACCCCCGGACGGCTATTGATACAATCCCGGGATTAAACCGGATCGAAATGGAGGGCAATTGCCGGGATCGCTCGTTTTGCTGCGGCGGCGGCGGTCTGATGCTGTTTTATGAGCCCGAAGAAGAACAGCGCATGGGGGTTCTCAGGGTTGAGATGGCCAAAAAGGCCGGGGCCAATGTGATTGTGACTGCCTGTCCCTTTTGTCTGGTGAACATTGAGGATGCGATTAAGGTCGCCGGGTTCGAGGGAGAAATGGAGGCGATTGATCTGTGTGAGTTGATTGAGCAGCACCTGGTTGCGGAAAAATAACTTGGTGTCTTAAAAAATATTCGTGTGGTAATTTTGGTCATTGGATATTCTTTGTTATTTGGGATTTGTAATTTGTATTTTCGTTTATCCAGGGTAGGAAACTATAGGCATACATAACCCAATAAAATGAACTTAGGGGGAAAGTTATGGAAATTCTAGTCTGTGTCAAAAGAGTTCCCGATACCGCTGAAAATGAGATCGAAGTCGCCGGCGACGGCAGCGATATTGAACGCGATGATCTCGTATATTCGGTGAACGAATGGGACAACTATGCGGTCGAGGAAGCTATTCAAATCGTTGATAAGGTCGGTGGATCCGTGACGGTCGTATCCGTCGGTGATGAGGACACCGAAGAAGTGGTCAGAAGAGAAATGGCCATGGGTGCCGACAAGGGAATCCTGCTGTCAGACGACGCTTTCGAAGGATCGGACGGCAAAGGGATTGCAACTTTGCTAAAAGCAGCCGTGGACAAGGGCAACTATGATTTGATTCTCACCGGTGCCCTGGCCGATGACGGGGCCGGTCAGGTAGGCGGAATGCTGGCTGCCATGCTGGATGTGCCCTATGCGTCTGTTGTCAATTTGATTGAACCCCTGGATGATACTAAATTAAAGGTTGGACGTGAGATCGAAGGCGGCAATCAGGAAATGAACGAAATCGATCTTCCCTGCGTCCTCTCGATTCAAACCGGTATCAACGAGCCACGCTACGTAGGGATTCGAGGAATACGCAAAGTCGCCTCGGTCGAGATTCCCGTTTGGGGAGCAGCTGATCTCGGCCTTGCTGCCGATTCGGTGGGAGCGGCCGGTGCCCGGGTAAAACGGCTGGATTACTTCATGCCCGAACTCGGTGAGGGCGCTGAGATCCTGCAAGGCAGCATGGAAGAAGTGGCCGAAAAACTGATCGAACTTCTAAAAGCCAAAGGAGGGATTAAATAATGGCCGGACAGGTTTTTGCATATATCAGACATAAAGAAGGTAAGGCTGACGATTCTGCCCAGGAGCTGGTAGTTGCGGCCGGAAAGATCGTGCCGGATGCCACGCTCACGGCAATCGTTACCGGCGCGGGATCCGATCTCGATGCGGTTTGCAATGAAGTGGCGGCATCCTATCAGGAAGTCTGGAAATTTGATAATGAAGCGTTGGCTTACCCCAATGCCGAAGCGATTCGCAATCTGCTGCTGAACGTTTTACCCCAGGATTCCATTGTGTTGATTGCCCATGATACATTCGGCATGGATCTTGGTCCGGGTCTATCTATTAAATTAGATTCGGTCTTCGTATCCGATGTGGTGGACTTTGAGGGATTGGAAGGTGACACCCTGAAAGTCATTCGCCAGGAATTCAGCGGCCAGGTCAGCACCCATTCGAGTTGTGACTTATCCGCCGGAGCCGTCATTGATATTCGTCCGGGTGTTTTTCAAGCAGAGGATTCCGGGGCCGCCGTCAGCGGACAGGTGGTGGATAAATCTGCGGATGTCGGAGATATTGCAGCCGGCAGACGTTTTCTTGAAGTTGTCGAAGCCGAAGTTGGTGATGTTGACATTACCAAAGAGGACGTTCTCGTTTCAGTCGGTCGCGGAATCGAAGATGAAGACAATATCGAAATCGCCGATGAATTGGCCGAGGCCATCGGGGCCGTGGTTTCATGTTCGCGGCCGATCGTGGATGCCAAATGGCTGGAAAAATCGCGCCAGGTGGGAACTTCCGGTCAGACGGTTAAACCCAAGGTTTATCTGGCATTGGGTATCAGCGGTTCATTTCAGCATTTGGGAGGGCTCAAGGGAAACCCCTATATCGTGGCTGTCAACAAGAATCCAAAAGCACCTATTTTTCAGGTGGCTGATGTGGGGGTGATAGAAGATTTACTCGACTTTGTGCCTGTGCTGACTGAAAAGATCCAGGAAGGTTAGTAGAAAATGCCTAATGTGCCTAAAATGCACTAAAATGCCTAAAATTATAGTGTCGCTGCGCTCCGTCTATATTTAAAATTGGGCAGTGATAATCCCACGAAATTACATTTATTAGAAATTTTTTCATAGCATAACTTGCGTTTTTAAATTTAAAAGCGACAGAATACCTCAATTTTAGGCATTTTAGGCAATTTGAAACTTTAGGCATTTCTTGGGGAAACCACATTTTTGCGTTAAATTACATTTCGTAGATAGATCCACAAAACTAATTATAAAGACATTATCTATCATGACATGATACAGAACAACCGTCTGTTCTCATTTAGGAGCCGGCGGTTTTTTTTTGGATGGATGTTTGATAGATCGAACCAATAGGCTTGTAGTCTATTTCTAAAAAGTTTTAATTCTGAAGTTTTTGATTGTTAAATAGATAGAAAGGGTTTAATAATATATTAACCGTTCAGGATGTTTCGAATGATTGATAAATTCAATGGGAAATATGTTGTATGAAAAAAGGTGGGTTGTTTAAAACCGTACGGGTTTTTATCGTTTTACTGGTGGCCCTGGCGATTGCGGCTACCCTTGTGATTTTGCGACCCAAGGCAGAGCGACAGGAGATTATTGAAAAGGGGCGCCTGGTTGAGGTGTTCCCGGCCACGGCCGAGGATGTTCAAATGGTCGTGGAGGCTTTCGGTACCGTAGCGCCCCGTGAATCACTTAAATTGGTGGCCCAAGTTCGAGGACAAATTGTCGATATAGATCCGGCCTTTAAGGAAGGCGGTTTTGTTAAAAAAGGAACCCGCCTTATTCAAATTGATCCCCGAACCTACAGTCTGGAAGTGAAACGGCGCAAAGTCCAGATCAAGCAGTCTGAGGCGGAACTCAAGCGTCTCAAGCAGGAGGTCGTCAATCTTAGATCACGGATTAAAATTGCCAAATCTGATGTCACCCTGGCCAAGAATGAATATTTGCGTTTGAAAAAGCTTATTGACAGGAAAGTTATTGCCCAATCCCAGCTGGATAAATCCGAACAGGCTTATCTGGCAAGCCGTGAACGTCTCCAGGCACTTGACAATCAATTGGCTTTAATCGGTCCCCAGAAGGAGCAGTTAATTGCCGCGCGGGATATGGCTGAAGTTATGTATCAACAGGCTGTTCTGGATCTTGAACGATCCGGCATCGTGGCTCTCTTTGACGGCTGGGTCCTTGAAAAAGCGATCCAAGTGGGTCAGCATGTGAATCTGGGACAGCAGTTGGGCAGTATTTACAAGGCCGGCGAGCTGGATATCGAGGTCAGTATCCCAACCAGAGAATTTAAATGGTTGCCGGCCGGTATGGGCACAAATTCATCTGTTGCGGCTGATGTGATATTTAGGAACACCGGCGATCATCAGGTCTGGCAGGGGCATGTCGCCAGGGTAAAGGCCAGAATGGATGAGAGAACCCGTACCTTACCGGTCGTGATCGAGGTTGATGAAACCGCGACCGCCGAAGCGTCAGTTAATGGTTTTCGTCTCAGACCGGGAATGTTCGTCACCATAAAGATTAAAGGTAAAGCGGTTCATCAAGCTTTCGTGCTGCCTCGCCATGTGGTTTATCCGGGCGATGTGGTCTATACCCTCAAGGATGATCAGCTGAAAATAAAAGAGGTTAGCATTTTACGCAGTTATAAGGATTCGGTGATTATAAACCAAGGCCTATCAGAAGGCGATCAGATCATCGGCACCCCTTTATCCGGAGCTGTGGATGGGATGAGTGTCAGGCTGAAGGAAAAATAGTCATTGGTTACTGGTTATTTGTTATTTGTTTAATAAGGAATAAAATTCTTTCTTAGATATCAACAATCCTAAATTTAGGCTGATTAGCTAATTTGCTTTCCTGTTGAATCGTATGGGTGATAACTCATTTAAAACCTTCGAAGATTTGCAATGCTGGCAGGCCTGTCGTGAAGTTCGATTATTTATAATAGATATAGTTAAAAGTTATCCAAAGGAGGAGAAATTTTCGATTGTTGATAATATGAAAAGGGCTGCCAGATCTACGACGCAAAACATTGCGGAGGGATTCGGTCGATTTCACTACCGGGAAAATATGCAGTTTTGTCGAATTAGCCGCGGTTCCCTGTTCGAACTAATTGATGATTTAATAACATCAAAAGATGAAGGATTTATCAGTCATGAAAATTATCAACACGGTAGAGATAAAATCTCCAACGCGCTGGCCCTTTTAAACGGATATATCAGCTACCTGAACCGTTGCATTGCCAATAACAAATAGCCTATAAATACTTGCTTTCCACTAACCACTAACCAATAACCACTAACCAATAACCAATAACAAATAACTATCTGTATGCGCGCTCTCGGCAATTGGTCCATTAAAAACAACGTTACCGTCAACCTGGTCATGATTTTTATTATCCTGGCCGGCTTTTTTACGGTAATGAAGATGCGGCGGGAAATTTTTCCGCAGTTTTCGCTGGATATGATCGTTACATCCGTTGCTTACCCCGGTTCAAGTCCGGAGGAGGTGGAAGAGGGGATCTGCATTAAGATCGAGGAGGAAATCCAGAGTATTGAAGGTATCAAACGTCTCGTATCCACCGCGCGGGAGGGAAATGGCAATGTCCTTGCAGAGCTTGAAACGGGAGCCGATGTCCAGAAAATTCTGGATGAGATCAAGGCCGAAGTGGATCGTATCGACACCTTTCCCGAAGAAGCTGAAGAACCGCTGGTGATGGAAATTATCAACCAGAATCCGACGATCTCAGTGGCGGTGTTCGGGGATGTCTCCGAAAAGCGCATGCGTGTAATTGCTGAAGAAATCCGGGATGACCTGTTAGAAGCCCAAATGGCCCCAAATAAGGGTTTAGGTGGAATTCAAGATTTCATTGCTGCCATACTCAAGCGCTTCAGGTTCAAGCAACCGGAATCAATTACTCAAATTGATCTGGTCGGGGTGCGGGATTTCGAAATTTCGGTGGAAGTGTCGGAAGAAGATCTTCGCCGCTATGGAATTTCCTTTGATCAAGTCGTTAGTGCCGTGAGAGCCGGCAGCATCGACCTGCCGGGGGGGAAAATCAAAACCGAGCAAGGCGAGATCCTGATCCGGGCCAAAGGTCAGCTTTACACCGGCCGGGAATTCGAGCAAATACCCCTGATTACCTTAAATGACGGCACGGTGGTGAGGCTGGGGCAGGTTGCCAGGGTCATCGATGGATTTGAAGATTTGGATATCAAGACGCGCTTTAACGGGAAGCCGGCTGCCATTGTTCAGGTCAGCCGGACCAGCGCGCAGGATATCATTGAAATTTCAAAAATTGCCCGCAGTTATGTTGAGACTCACAAAGATCAGCTTCCGCAAGACTTTGAGATCGCCGTCTGGGGCGATATCTCCACGATGGTTGAAGGCCGGATTGACCTGATGCTGCGCAACGGTCTGCAGGGTATTGCGCTGGTGTTTATCGCGCTGGCTCTTTTTTTGAATCTTCGCCTGGCCTTCTGGGTTGCTTTCGGGATACCGATTTCCTTTATGGCGGCTTTTATGGTGCTGAGCAGTTTTGATCAAACCATCAACATGATTTCGCTGTTTGCGTTTATCATGACCCTCGGCATCCTGGTGGATGATGCCATTATTGTGGGTGAAAATGTCTATTCACATTACAGCAGGGGCAAAACCCCGAGCGCGGCGGTCATCGACGGGTTAAAGGAAGTCGGCGGACCGGTGGTGATGGCGATCAGCACGACCGTGGTTGCATTTTCGCCCCTGTTATTTATTGCCGGCATCATGGGAAAATTCATCGCAGTCATGCCCATGGCCGTGATCATTATCCTGATCGTGTCCCTTGGAGAAGCGCTGATAATTCTCCCTTCCCATCTGCATCATGCATTGACTCAATCCGAGATAAAATCCCGCAGGTTGACATCCTGGCACGAACGTCTCCAGCAGAAAATAGAGCGAGGACTGCAAACGGTAATTCAAAAGCTGTATTTACCTGCCATTAAATATGTCGTTAAAAACAGATATTTTACCTTCTCACTTGGCATCGGGGTGCTGATTATCAGCCTGGGAATCATTGCCGGTGGGTATGTGCCCTTTGTTTTTTTCCCAAAAGGCGAAAGCGACTGGATTGTGGCCGAGGTTGTCTATCCGCTGGGAACTCCCTTCAAAATTACCGAAGAAACCATTGAACGATTAGAAACTGAATCGTTTGATCTCAATTCGGTTTTCTCTGATTTTTCCCAGAAGAACGGAAGACTGGTTAAAAATGCTTTTTCAATTGTCGGAGCCATTCCGCGGCGGGACTGGAAACCGCCGGAATATGGCGGGCATGTCGGTCAGGTCTGGCTGGAATTAGCCGCTTCTGAGACGCGCCCGAGTATTGCAACGCACACTGTATTGGGTAAATGGCGTGATCTGATTGGCGAAATTCCGGGTGTCGATCGGTTTACCTTTGCGACCCTGGAAGGCGGACCGGCCGGCAATCCCATCGAAATTCAGCTGGGCGGCCAGGATTTTGACCAACTCAAGCAGGCCGCCGCCGAACTGAAAGCAGAAATTGCGACATATCCCGGCACCTTTGACATTTCCGACAATTTTAAGCCCGGCAAGCAGGAAAAAAAGATTCGGGTCCGGCAAGGATCCCGATCATTGGGCATTACCATGCGTGATCTTGCCAGACAAGTTCGGCAGGCCTTTTACGGTGAAGAAGCGCTGCGCATCCAGCGCAACAGAGACGATGTCAAGGTCATGGTCCGCTATGCAGATCAGGAACGCACCAGTCTTTCCGGGATTGAAGATATGCGCATTCGCACTTTTGATGGTCAGGAAATCCCCATCGAAGAAGTTGCCGAGATTGAAACCGGTCGGACCTATTCCGTTATCAACCGGATTGACCGCAAACGTACCATTACCGTTATTTCTGATATCGATGAAACCATTGGCAATGCCAGTGTGATCGTTGCCGAGTTGAATGCCGATTTTCTGCCGATTCTTGTGCAACGATATCCCGGCATAACCTATGATTTTGGGGGCCAGGAAAAGCGCACCAGCGAGTCGCTCGACAGCATTAAAAGCGGGTACATGCTGGCAATGATGGGGATCTTCCTGTTGCTGGCCAGTCAGTTCCGATCCTACATCCAACCGGTTATTATCATGATGGCCATTCCTTTCGGCCTGATCGGGGCCATATTGGGTCATCTGGTGATGGGCATCGAATTTACGATGGTCAGCATTTTTGGAATTGTGGCCCTGTCCGGTATCGTGGTCAATGACTCGCTGATTCTGATTGACTTTATCAACCGGGCCACGCGGGGTGGTATGGATATAAAGCTGGCCGTCATTGAGTCGGGCAAGGCCCGCTTCAGACCTGTTTTGCTCACCTCCGTCACCACCATCGCCGGCCTGTTTCCATTGCTGCTGGAACGTAGTTTTCAAGCCCAGTTTCTGATCCCCATGGCGGTCAGCATTTGCTTCGGCCTGCTGGCCGCCACCGTCTTGACGCTGCTCTATGTCCCCGCGCTATACCTGATCGTTCAGGATATTCTCAAGCTGTTTTCCCGCAGGGAACCGATGGTGGAGAAAGGGCGGCAGCGGACAGATGACAGAAGTCGGAGGGCAGCAGTCAGATGACAGAATAAAGTTATCAGCTATTTGTTATGAGTTATTGGTTATCGGTTTTAAAGGAAGGAGATCGGACGTCGATTTTTTTAGACGAGTAGCGCAGATGAATTGAAAAGATATAAATTTTAAAAAATGAGCAGCATATATTTCCTGAATTTTTTCCGGCAAACCTGGCTTTGGAGACCTTACAGATATACCCGTTTTTGCAGTGTCGGTAAGAATACGTGCAAAATTCTGGAATTAATCCCCTTGATTTTTTTAAATTAAATGTTATAGTTGAGATAATCAATAAAGGCCCGTCCTTGATTGGCGGGCCGGTTTCGTTCTGAAGGAAAGATCCATTTGTCAACGTGACAGCCTGCAGTTTGGAACTATGAGAATTTTTAAGAAAGGAGAATGTCACAATGGCTAATGGAATTGTCAAATGGTTTAACAGCAGCAAAGGTTACGGATTTATCGAGCAGGAAGATGGACCGGATGTATTCGTTCATCATACGGGAATCAATGCCAGCGGTTTCAAGGCGCTTTATGAAGGCGACAACGTTACTTTTGAAATCGAGCAGGGTAAAAAAGGCCCGGCTGCAATAAACGTTACCGTAGTTTAGTCTACAATATCTAAACACCCAAAGGGCATTTCGTCAAAACACGGCGAAATGCCCTTTTTTATAGAAAATTGAAGATTTAAGAATAAAGAATTAAGGCCTGCTTGTCCATATAATTTTCGATGTAAGCACCGGCGGCACCACCAACGACGGCGCCAATCAGGATTCCGGCAACCGTGTAACCGGTGGCATATCCAACGATGGCGCCGGCAGCTCCACCGACGCCCGCGCCGACCGCCGCACCTTGCTTGGTGCGGTTCCATTCAGCGCACCCCATGCTGGCCGCCAGAAATGAAAGGATCATGAACCAGACTAACAATTTTTTGATCATTGGTATGCCTCCACGGGATTGGTGAAATCGTCCCGCTGAAATTCGCTTCGCTGATACTGCGTATATTTCACGGGATAAATTTATATACTCTGTGTTCTCTGCGAACTCTGCGAGAGGCTAAAGAAAATCGACTCTAATTTGCCTAAACTCTCCAACCTCTTAATCCCGGCTCAGCCCGCAAATAGCCGAAACCTCCACCAGCACGTCTTTGGGAAGCCGCGCCACTTCCACAGTTTCCCTGGCCGGCAGGCTTGCCGCGAAATAGCTGTCATAGACTGAATTAAACTTTACAAAGTTCTCCATGTTGTTCAAGAAACATGAACACTTTAATACATTTTGCAAGGTCATCCCGGCTTCTTCGATAATGGCCTTTAAGTTTTCCAACACCTGTTTGGTTTGGGCTTCGATATCCCCTTCAATGATTTCACCCGTTTGCGGATCGATCGCAATCTGTCCGGAAACAAACAGCAGGTCACCGAATTGAACCGCCTGGCAGTAGGGGCCGATGGCGGCCGGGGCTTTGTCGGTAGCAATAATTTTTTTCATTTGAGTTTCCTTCACTTGTTTAGTTAAATTGTTGAATCGTGGTTACCCCGAAATTAAACAGCGGGATGCAAGCACAAACCACTCCCTCCAGACATCTACCCAAAGAAGTGTCTGAACAAAACTGCTATTCCTGCCTGCACAGGAATGACGACCAATATCGCAAAAAATTTCCTCACTCTCAAATCTTTAACCGATAACCAATATCCAATACCTCAGTCTTTATTTTTCCCACTTCCGCATTCCGACTTCCGCCTTCCAACTTCTGTCATCAGTCCTCCGACATCTGGCATCTGTCCTGCGACATCCGGCATTTATCATCTGTTTTAAGAATCACCCGCGCATCAACGATGCTCAATCCCTTTTGATGGACGATGACCGGATTGAGGTCCATTTCATCTATTTGAGGATAGGCTACTACGATCTCAGAGCATAATTGGAGCAATTTAATGATGGCCTTCTTGTCCAGCGGCGGTTTGCCTCTGGAGCCGTTTAGGATCGGAAAAGATTTGGTTTCTTCGATCATTTTTTTGGCACCGGCGGGCGAAAGGGGGATGACGCGAAAGGCAACGTCCTTTAAAATTTCGACCATGATTCCACCCAGCCCGTACATGATCACCGGACCAAACTGGTCATCGTATTTCGTCCCGATAATCACCTCCACCCCTTCGGCTGCCATGGGAGACACCAATACGCCCCAGATATCTGCATCCGGATTATATTTCTTCGCGTTTTCGATGATGTCCTTGTACGCCTGGCGCACCTCTTTTTGCTTGCGAAGCTTAACCCGCACACCGCCGGCCTCGGTTTTGTGCAGGATATTGGGTGAGACAATTTTAAGGACCACATCGCCGCCGGTTTTGGCGGCGATCTCGGCGGCCTCATCGGCGCTTTTGGCCACTATATCCCTGCTGACCGACGCACCATGCAGGGCAAAAAGGCGTTTGGCTTCGGGCTCCAGCAGTGCCAGGCGGCCGTCTTCGCGGACGGTTCTGATGATTGCGTCTCCCTCCGGTTTGGCTTTGGCGCTCCAATTCAGGGCCAAGGTATGTTTCGGGTGATATATTTTAAGGTAGCTGCCGTAGTCGGCCAGCGCGCTGATACATTTGACGGCAACATCCAGGGAGTCGAAGACCGGAATGTTATAGTAGCGCAACAGATCCAGCGCATGCGGTTTTTCAGACGTATAGAGGCTGTGCAGCACAATCGGTTTGTGGCGTGATCTGACCATTTTCCCCATTCGGTGGGCTGCATCTTCTTCCATCAGTGAAAGGCTTTTAGCAAACCGGATGCCGTAGCCGCCGAACAGCCCCACGATTAATAGCCCGCCGACCATGGGATCTTTCAGTATAATTTTCGCGCAATCAGCGAAAACCGACGGGTCGGCATCGGTGCCGCCGGCCACATCAACCGGATTTGGGACGGATGCCGCCGCCGGCAGGATCTCTTTCAGCTTTTGCTGGGTTTTTTCACTCAGCTCGGGTAGCTTGACACCTAAATCGGTTAAAAGATCGGCAGCAATTGTGGCATGCCCGCCGCCGTCGGCCAAAATGGCAACACTGTTGTTTTTTATCGGCGGCAGGCTCGAAAGCGTTTCAGCCACCGGAAACAACTCGTCTGAATTTTCAATGGCGATAATACCGGCACGTTTAAACGCGCCCCTAGCCACTTCGGAGATGCCCGCCAGCGCTCCGGTATGCGACCCTGCGGATTTTTTACCGGTTGATGTGCGACCACTTTTAAGCAGAATGATCGGCTTTTCAAGGGTCGTCTTCTGGGCCTGCTGTATGAATTCACGGCCGTTGCGCAATCCCTCCACATACATTAATATCGCCTTTGTATCCGGATCATGCTGAAAAAATTCAAGATATTCATGGAATCGGATATCCGCTTCGTTGCCGACGCCAACATAATAAGAAAATCCCTTGTGGCTTTTAATTTTGGCCTCGGTGATCAACGTCAGAGCCATATTGCCGCTCTGGGTGAGAAGTGCGATGTCGCCTTTAGGTGCATCCCTTAAACCCACCAGGTTTAATTTGTCGTGCAGGTTAAGCATGCCGGAAGTATTGGGACCGATCAAACGAATGTTGTGTTTTTTGGCCACTGCTACCATTTCGTTTTCCAGTTTTCTGCCGTCCGGTCCCATTTCCCCGAATCCTCCCGCCAGAACAACCGCGCCACTTACCCCTTTTTGGCCGCAATCTTCCAGTACTGCCGGCAGGGTTCTGGCCGGTGTGGCCACCAGAGCCACATCAACCGGCCCGTCAATGCTGGAAACACTCTGGTAGCATTTAATACCCAGGATACTTTTCTCCCTGGGATTTACCGGATAGATCTTTCCTTCATATTTTTCATCCAGCAATGTACGGATTGTCTGATACCCGCGTTTGGTTTCATTCTTGGATGCGCCGACAATGGCGACGGATTCAGCCTTTAAGATTCGTTTTAGCGACATGCGTTCGCTTCCCTATTTCTGGTTAATGGTTAATGGTAGCTGGTTGCTGGATGCTCGATACTGGATGCTCGTTACCGGATACCGGATACCAGATGCTCGATGCCTGATGCCAGATACCGGATGCTGGTTTTTGGTCTCTGATTTCTGGCAGGTATAGGGTAAAAGGTATAGGGTATAAGGTGAAAGGTAGAGGACAGATGACAGATAAAGAAGGTAAAAGGTGTAAGGAATAAGGTAAATGGCTAAATGATTTCATCTATTTGATTATTAACATCATACCGGTCCATCACCTCTTTATCTTTTGCAAGATCTGCATCTATTCCCTCTAAACCTTAAACAAAATTCCCCTAGTCCTAAAACAGTTACCTTATGACTGACACCTGTTTTTTTCGCCTTCCAAAGCAATCCTAATACTCCACGCCTTAAGCCACATATACCCTATACCTTAAACCTTCTTCCTTTCCTCAAACTCGTTCAACGACGCCTGCCTTTCCTTGGTGGAGACACAGGTCAGGCAGGCTTCGATTTCAAAATCCATTAATGCTTCGAGACTGACTTCGCCCCTGGCCATCTGCAGGCCTTTTTTTATCATTTTCAAAGAAATGGCTGAATTCGAAGCGACCTTTTCGGCTATTTGGCCGACTTCCGCATCAAGCGCTGCCAGGGGAACCGCTCTGTTGACCAGGCCGATTCGTTCAGCTTCCTTACCGTCGATGTTTTCACCGGTAAACAGGAGCTCTTTGGCTTTTCCGGGACCGATTAAATCCTGAATCAGTCTGAATGCCCCGCCGGTGATGGATGAGGTGACCTTGGCCTCCGGGGAACCGATCTGAGCCTCCTGGGCTGCGACCCGAATATCACAGGCCAGGGCTAACTCGTATCCCGAACCCAGGGCATACCCATTGATGGCGGCAATCGTCGGCTTCTCAAAGCGGATAATTTTACGTGAAGCCTCCTGGAGTTCCTCCAGATAATCGCGGTAAGCTTCTATCGTCCTGGTTTTGGATTCTTTTAAATCTGCGCCGGTCGAAAATGCCCGGCCCTTGCCGGTGATCACCAGCACTTTGATCTCGGGATCATTTCTGGCATCCTCCAGGGCGCTCTGAATGTCGAGCCACAGCTGTTTGTTCATCGCATTCAGCACCTTGGGCCGGTTCAATTTAATGGTCGCAATTCCCTGGTGTTTCTCATAAATAATGCACTCGAAATTCATCTTTTTCTCCGTTTGGCCGATAGTACTATATGGTTGATTGGTTAAATGGTTAATTCGTTGACTGGGTGAAATGGTTGATATCGATTTAAGGCTGTATGGTTATGGAAGCTTAATATGCTCAATTTTTATTAAAATTGGACAATTTCCATACGTAACACTAATCAACTAATCAACTTATCAACCAGTTAACTAAACTATCCGATGCTTGGCATTAAAGTCCAGACGATTACCCATGATCCGGACTCCGAATCTTGATCCAGGCAGACCATGCCGCTATTTTGAAATCTGAAAATGGGATTATCTGCCGATCCGGTAACCAGGAAAGAAACCATGCGCTCCATAAACGGCAGATGGCCCACCAACATCGTATTGGCAGCGGCGTCCAGGGAGGCGGCAAAAGTGGTTACATCGTCGAGCGGTTTCAATCCGCTGACCACTTCAACACCCCCGGCGGGGTTAAGGGTGTCGGCATAAATTTCAGCCGTTTGGCGGGCTCTTTTTTTACCGCTTTGCCTGATGAGCGACACCTTGATCTGATAGCCGCGGGCCACATCGGCGATGCGTTTTGTTTCCGCAATGCCTTCGTCGGAAAGACCCTGGTCGGGATCGACGTCTTTTGGCAGGCTTTTGCCGTGTTGAACAAGGTACAGTGCCATGGCGTGAATCCTCCTTGAAAAAGAGTTATTTAAATATTATATAAGATACTATGTTTTTCCGGAGCCTGCGCTCGTAAATCGGAAACTTTTACAACTATAAAATACAAAATCTCAATCGACACCGAAAACAAATTGTCAGCCGGTTGCGACTTATCGCCTAGTATGCCAATGTTTTAAAAACATCAACAGGTTTTTCGTTTGAGCCATTATTGAGAGCTTTTAATGCGGATTGTAACCAGACCAGATTTTGACGGCATCGTTTGTGCCGTATTGCTGCGCGAGGCCCTGAGCCTAAAGGGACCGGTGATATGGGTTGAACCCAATACCCTCCAAAGAGGTCTGGTGGAAATCCACAAAGGAGACATCATTGCCAATCTGCCTTACCATGACCGTTGCACGTTCTGGTTTGACCATCATTATACCAATCGGATTTATCGTTCCTTCGGAGGCGTGTTTAGGATCGCACCATCGGCGGCCGGCTTGATATATGAATATTACAAAGACCGGTTTAAACGCGATTATAGTGAATTGGTGGAGGCCACCGATAAAATTGATTCAGCCGATCTTACCCTGGATCAAGTTCTTCAGCCTGAGAAATACGGCTACGTGCTGCTTTCAATGACAGTCTTTAATGGAGATCATGGCGGCGAACTTTACTGGAACAAACTGGTGGAACTTATCGGGAATTATGATATTCAAATGGTCCTTGATGAGCCGGATGTAAAGCAGCGTTGTGAAGAAGTAGTCAGGCAAAATAAGCAATATAAAGTTCTTCTCGAGGAAAACACCCGTTTGGAAAAAAACCTCGCCATTACTGATTTTCGCCACCTATCCAAAACCCCGGCCGGCAATCGCTTTCTTGTTTATTCCCTGTTTCCCGATTCATATGTCAACATGAAGATTCGTATCGATGAGGAAAATGAGGAAATGATCGCCGTCAATGTCGGCCATAGCATATTTAATCCCCGATGTAATGTGAATGTCGGGCTGCTGCTGGCCGATTATGGTGGCGGCGGTCATCGCGGTGCAGCCTCCACCCGCTTTCACATGAGCAAGGCTGATGAATATATCCCCCAGATTATTGACGCCCTGAAAACAAATAAATGCAATGAGTAATTAATCCGCCCTGAAAATCAGTTCATCAGGATGGTTAATTGTTGTTTAAAACTGAAGAGAGTTGCTAAATTGTACCTGCGGCGGATTAATTTTTTAATGCTGCGCTATGCCTTCTTTTTTCCCACTTCCGCCTTCCGACTTCCGAATTCAGTCGGCTCCGGCAAACTAATTTCCGTAATCAGCACACCAACTACTGAAAAAATCGTAAAAACAAAAACCCGCCACAAGCTGTTGACGGTAATGTCCGAAAATCCGATTTGATTGGCACTGATTAATGCGACGGATATAATTGGGCTGGATACACCGGCAATCACCCCGCACAAAACAGCCCCGATAATTCGCTGCTTTATATCTGCTCCCCCAGCACCCAGCGTAACGGCCGCCCCGCATATCAGCGGGATAGCCAGGGCAAAACCCCAGATCTGTTTCAAACCCGGCAGCCCGGTAGATTGATTTAGGTAAAATAAATCAACCGCGGCAAATATTGCCATTGCCACAATTGCACACAACGCCACATGCCAGTAGCGCGGCTGCATGGCGGATCTTTGCTGACTGCGCTGGTGCATGCGGTGTCGAATTGTCAGGGGCCAATTATAAAACAGGTTAAAAATTTTGTGCTCCAGCAGGGCACCCCTTTCACCAAAAACCGGCACGACATGAACGGCCTCGGTGGCCCAGTGCCCGGCCATAAAGCGGGCCAGGGCCGGATAGCGATAAGTCATCTGAATCGGAAAAGCCAGATATCCGATGTATTTAAAAAATCCCAGGAACACAGCAATATTATAATCTTTGAAATTTCTTTCGCGGATAACAAGGTACAGCACATAAAAACCCCGAACCAGGGAACCCGGCGAAATCGGCGTCAACTGGAATGCGACCAGGATGATGCCTGCCAGACCCAGAGCTTCCCTCCAACTCAATTGTGGATTTTGAGCTACAAAGTAGACGGCCACCATTAAAGAGACCACCTGTGTAACCGGCAGGGTGCACACATGAACGGCGAGACTTTTTAAATATTTCTGGATATACGGTTCTTTGATTTGAGACAGGATAACCGCGGTATCCTCATCGTTTAACAGGTGTTTTGCTTTTCCTTCGGCAACCATATCCCGCAGCCACTGTTCACGCAGTTCATTTTTGAAATATAATCGCACCGGCCGCAGCAAATAGTAATCCAGCCGCTCTTTGGCGTGCTGCCAGTCGGTCATTATTTTATGCAGTCCGGCCGGCAGCAGTGACAGGGGTAAATGATAAATGCAGCGCCAGGTGCGTCCGGTCAATTTTAAAGCCGTCTGGTTGCTCACCCGATCGTCGCGATGCCAGCTGATTATCTTCTCAATAAATTTGGCCCGCAAGGATTTCTGCAGGTAGCTCCAACTGGTCAGCATATTCAGGTAATGTTTGCGCCAGAAGGGTTGGCCCCAGATGCGTCGCAAAAACCGGCCGATTAACGGAATCAGCCCGAGCAGGGCAAAAAGCAGGGTTGACAGGGTATGGCGTTGCAGGCTTTGGCGGCATTGATCGCTTATGAGATTGCGTATTTTCCAGCCGGTGACCGCACTTTTCAACATTGTGCCCCACAACCGCGGACTGAACAGCAGACGCACATGATTATGCGCAATATCCGGAACTGAGCTGCGATAGACCTCCTCCGCGCCTTCCAGCTCCGCCAGCATGCTGTCCATACCGGCAAACTCGCTTGGGTGGGCGGCGATATACTGCTTCAGTTTACCGATGTCACCCCGGTCAAATTGCACCAGGCTGCCGCGCAGCAGACCGGTGATAATCAGCTTGAAATCCCCCGGGCTCATGGGCAAAAAGGGCAAAAGCGCAAGTCCGGCCCGGAAATCCACCGCGGTCAGACCTTCAGCTGGAGAGTCTTCCGTGCTGCTGCGTTTCAAACAGTTGGGCTGGCTTTTCCAGGTTGACCACTCATACTGCCTGGCAAACTCATGGGCCCCCATCTGATGCAGGTGCGCGACAAATTTTTGCATGAACTTAAATTTGGCCCGATATTCAGGTGATCCCAATTTCTCAGGATCCACCGGCTTGCCTCTGATCCAGCGTTTCAGAGAATCCAGCTGATCATCTACCTCCAGACGCCAGGTACGTCCCTCCACCCATTCACTCAGCTCACCGCAACTGCCCAAATTTTCATCAACAAAAGTTGCGTAAATATCCACCACGGCTTTTTCTTCACCGAAAGCGACTTTAGCGCCCCGTCGGATGAATTTTTGCCACAACGCCCCGGCCCTGGCAGCCGCCGGATTGACCTGCAACTGGAACGGCCCCTGGAATCCGAGCCAGTAAAGTGCATTGCGAAACAAGCGCGAAAAACCGGAGGGGGGAATTAAAATTTTGACGGCATACACGCCGCCGACTTGAATCTTACCGTTAAGTCCGTGTTCTGAACTAATTTCAAGCACCCGGACCCGGTACACCTGACCCGCAAATCCACCCCCAATAAATTTTTCTATTACCAGGCGGATACTGGCTTTGCTTGCAGTGTCCACGCCCGTAACCGCATATTTAAGCTCGGTGCCGGCTTCATAGCGTTCAATTTGCATGGGCCGATGCAAGGCCATGCTTTGAAACGCTTCTTCCAGCATCCGGTAAACCTCAACAGAGTTGTCCATCTATATCCTTTCAAATCGAGTCAGTTAACACCTGTGCAGCGGGAGGCATGCGTTCTCAACTGCAGGCCTAGCCGCCCGGCACAACAGCCAACCGCTTTTTATCCTTGTACGAGATCCAGCGTTGCCAAAAGTCTCATTTTCGATTAGACTGGCCGCCCACCTGAGGCGGGTAAACTTTTCAGGCCAGCGGCAGCGCTGAACCTTGCACCCGGAACCCTGCCTGCCCTCCGTCCTGTCCGGTCCTAGCTCGAAGAGCGAAGTCGGAAGCCTGGAAGGCGAAGGGGGGAACATCTGAAACTTTTATAATACCATAAATATAAGATTTATATTAGAATTATTTATACCCGGCATGCCGGAAAAACGTTGCATCCGGCGCGTATTGACAATTTTGCTTTGATTGTTGTAGGCTGGCCTCATTATTTTTCGGAAAGGAAGGCAAAATGGGTATTGTCTCTTGGCTCGTAATAACTATCCCTGCATTTAGCTATTCCAAAAATTCGTGTTAATTCGTGGCCAACTTTTGCCTGAACGCGCGGTCCCTTTCGCAAAGGCTCCTATGGCCGGACGGGTGCGCGAAAAGGTTTGCATGGCCAGCACAAAGCCCTCGCCTGGCGGCGCCATGATATTTTCTTTGGGAGCCCTGACGTTTTTAAAATTTATGCCGGTCGTGTTGGAACCGCGCTGGCCCATTTTGGGTATTTTACGGCCGATGGATACCCCTTCCCAGTCTCGTTCCACCAGAAAAGTACACACCCCTTCATGCTGCGAATCCGGATCCACGGTGGCGAAGATGGACATGCAATGTTTTTTTGAGCGGTTCATTTTTACATAGAAGCAGGGGTTCCAGGCCCAGGGAGTTGTCAAAAAGCGACGTGGCCAGGCCCGGGCAGGCCGCGGCGAATTCTTCGGTCATCACAACGCTCTCGATTAAGCCCCAACCCTTACCGCCATATTGCCGGGGGATATCGCCATTGATCAGTCCGGCATCATAGGCCTTTTTTAGCTGCTGCGATGAAGACCATTGAAAGTATTGACTGATCCTGGATTCTGGTTTCTGGATCCTGGATGTCGTTGAAATTCACCGATAGTGTACTGTTAGATATCCAGCAT
>CACVKW010000144.1 GCA_902749685.1 Olavius sp. associated proteobacterium Delta 1
GTACAACCTGATTTCTAAATCACTAATTTCCCGTTTATAACTGCCTGTTTTTATTAAAGGCAGTATTTGATTTTCAAATTATTTTGGACAGCAATGTCCCAATATATATCCAAAAAAAAAGGAATTAACCATTATATACAGTTTAGGGAAAATACTTAAGTCAAAACCACCAAGGTAAGTTCCAGTAGCGGTTGTCAGAATGCCAGTAGCAACACAAGTAATTTTTTGACTCTTACTAATAAACATTAAGTCATACAATTTTGTTATAACATATTTATTATATGGAGTATGGCCAAGATATAACAAATAAGGGTAAATCGATGCTGTTTTCTGGTAGATATAATTCATAAATAAAAATGTCCCAAATGCCCATCCAGAAAAATTCACTTTCAACCAATGTTCAGCAAATCTATTTGTATCCAAATTGAAAAGAAATGAAATTATATAGTAAAAAAGAAAAGGCAAAAGGGAGACAATAACAAATAAAAAATACCTATTTATCTTTGAGTAGTCCTCTAAGGTTTCGAATAATGAGAAGTAAAAAGGTTTCGGTTCATAAACGTCAACATCAGGGATTAGTTCAAGAGAAATTAATAAATCACTTTTTAATTTATTAGATTCTTCTACATCTGTCATTTGAAAATACCCTATGAGAATAAAAAATTTATTTTTTATTATCTTCCCCAACTGTTAAGTGTATGAAATTATCTCTATCATATTAAATTATCACTCTTGTCCAAAAACGAGTTTAGAATGAGTCATA
>CACVKW010000145.1 GCA_902749685.1 Olavius sp. associated proteobacterium Delta 1
CCGGATTTTGATGCATCATCGTTGCTGCAAGATTGCTGTTCTATCTCTAAACGTGATTCCAACATTTGATAGCTCTTGTTTAGATACCGCTTTAACGATTGTTTGTTAACCACGGAATTGTTGGAGGCATCGGCCTGCACCATGCTCGAATCCATAAACAGC
>CACVKW010000146.1 GCA_902749685.1 Olavius sp. associated proteobacterium Delta 1
ACCATGACGGCTATATGGACGAGCTGCGATATTCCAAGGCGGCCAGAGCCTCGGCCTGGAGAAAAGCCACCTACTACTCCTCATTTGATGATTTAATCAACTACAACTATTCATCAGACCTTACACCACCGGATGAGGTAAACACTCTTAGCGTAGATTCAGATGGCAATGGCACTTCGGCTACTCTCGACTGGAGCGGCTATGACGAAGCTGGAGCAGGTGATGTCGCCTATTACCGCATATACGTGGAGACATACGATTTTAGCGCAATTCCTGCAACCGAGTTCGCTACGGTTAGTGCCGGACAATTTAGCTATATCGCTGACGGACTTATCCAAGGTGAAAAATATTTCTTTGCCGTTGTCGCCGTGGACCATGCCGGGAACGCGGTTACGGAAGTTACCACACCACCGGCGTCCGGTATTCCCACAGACATCGAGCCGCCGGAACCTGTTACGATCCTTCAGGTAGACTGCTCTGAAACGGCCCTCACATTTACCTGGGATCATTCTTCGAATTCTGCCGGCGATCTTGCCAATTACAGGGTGTATTTTGACGGGGATTTAACCGGTGTACCGGTTGGTTCAACTCAGAATTCATATGAAGCAACCGGTCTGAACCCTGCTTCGGGCTACGGGTTTACGGTCACAGCGATTGATAATGACGGCAATGAGAGTCTGCCGGCTTCAACAACCGGTGTCACCCTGCTTGATAATCCGGCAAATCTCACCGCCGCTTCGAGCTATGGCCGTGTGGACTTGAACTGGAGCAGCGTATCATCGCCGGAGCTAGTAAAACATTATGCTGTGTATATGAGTCAAAGCCCGTTCACATCTGTTGTAGGGATTACCCCGCAAGCAACGGTAAATGGCACCTTCGCCAGTATCAACGGATTATCCAACGATGTTGCCTATTATTTTGCAGTGACGTCAGTAAATTTATCGGATGGTGAAAGAAAAGATGTCGCCACGGTATCGGCAGACTCACTTCCGGTAACATATGTCAGTGGAACGATTTCGAGTAATACGACCTGGACACTGGCCCAAAGCCCTTATATCATTACCGGCGATATAACCGTGCGTCATTCTGATTTTATGGGCAGTGTTGCCACGTTGACCATTGACCCGGGAGTGGAGGTTCGTTTTGAACCGGGAACGGGGCTGTACATTGGG
>CACVKW010000147.1 GCA_902749685.1 Olavius sp. associated proteobacterium Delta 1
GTTCCAATAGGTACAGATCTTTCCTCCAGAGGCGGATCTGCGACCTGGCACAAAATAGACTTGTATCGATTCTGAAACAAGTGACCATGGCGACGATGACGCCGATTGAAACTCACGGCATAGCCGGTCAAGAGCCTTCGCATTACCGATGCGATCGGGGCGACTCCTGTCCTCAATAATAGGTGAAGGTGATTGGTCATAAAC
>CACVKW010000148.1 GCA_902749685.1 Olavius sp. associated proteobacterium Delta 1
ACAACCACCCTACATATAAGGAGGATTTTTTTCAATGACTCGTATTATTACTCACTTTATGACTCATTCTAAACCCGTTTTTGGACAAGAGTGAATTGAAATATCAAATTTGGAAGCTTCAGTCAGAATCGGTCCCCGGCGGTTATGAAGTTCAAAAGCATCACCCCGAAAGATCACATTGGCGATCCAGACCGGAACTTTTGCGTCATTGTAGCCGATGACATACATAAAGAGACCGGGTGCGCCGTCTTGAAGATTAAAATATTTTGAATTTTCGCCATGGATCAGGGTCGACAAAATCGTTTCATCCACCCCCGCGATATTCAATTTAAATTTTTTGGTTATAATATCAAAGAGGGAGCCTTTCAAAGCCTCTTTCCGAAGCCCCGGACAAAACCGCTCGCGTAAATAATGGCTTTCCAGAATCAACGGGATGTCATCGGATAACCGCAGACGCTTCATATAGTATAGTTTTTCGCCTGGAACCAAATTCAGGTTATTGGAAACTTCCCCGGATACTTGGCTGGCTGTCGTCTTTTTAAACTGCAGAACTTGGGTGGAGGGCTTTTGACCGGATGCCAGCATTTTATGGCTGAAGCTGACAAGATGACTGGTCGGAAAATGCTTGGGCTCGTCACAGACAAAGGTCCCTAAACCTTTGCGCAGCTCAAGGGTACCCTCGTCAATCAGCTTGGACAGGGCCTTGTTGGCCGTGACCCGACTGACGTCAAATCGCTCGCTGATCATGCGCTCGGTTAAAAATTGATCGCCGACGCTGTATTGCCGGCTGTTAATCAGTTCACGCAGGATTGCACTTAATTGCATGTACAATGGATCTTTGACGAGTTGATGTTTCGCCACGGATGACCTCGTCTGTAATTTGTATGCATTTACCAGCTTAGAAACTGTATCCAGATAATTTCACTAACTTTAAACGATTGAATATTTTCGATTGAAGATTGAAGATTTAAGGTCCGCCTGCTCCGGATCGATCTTAACCCTAACATTGCATAAATTCTTGTCATCTAGCTTGGCCGATATGTCTGAGATCGTTGCTTTTTCCGGGCAGATGCTGGATGCTTGATACTCGATGCTGGATATCTAACAGTACACGATCGGTGAATTTCAACGACATCCAGGATCCAGAAACCAGAATCCAGGATCAGTCAATACTTTCAATGGTCTTCATTGCAGCAGCGAAGTTGGAT
>CACVKW010000149.1 GCA_902749685.1 Olavius sp. associated proteobacterium Delta 1
AGGCCGAATGGCTGGTGATCTTCGGCAACGGCTATGACAGCCAAAAAAGCCATGCGGTGCTCTATATCCTGAATCTGGCAACCGGTGATGTGATCAAAAAAATCGACACCGGGGTGGGCAACTGCAACGGGCTGTCGAGCCCGACCGCCATTGACGTCGACTCCAACGGCACGGCCGATTATGTCTATGCCGGGGATCTGAAGGGCAATATGTGGAAATTCGATTTGACTGATGCGAGCGTCGCGGAGTGGGGTGTGGCCTATCAGGATGCGAGCGGCCCTCCGTCTAATCCGGCGCCGGTGTTTCAGGCCAAAAACCTCAGCGGCCTGCCCCAGCCCATCACCAGCAAGCCGGATGTGATGTATCACTGCGAGCGGCAGGGCTACCAGGTGATCTTCGGCACCGGGCGCTATCTGACGGAACTGGACCTGGAATCATCGGAAAGCAACAGCGTCTACGGGATCTGGGACTACGGTGATGACGACGACGACAGCGAATACCTGGGATCTTTTGAGCGCGCGGCCGTGCCGCAGCTGTTAAACCCCCACCTGGACGGGGTGGACTCGCGCACGCGGGTCAAGCTGCTGGAGCAAACCATCGAAACCGGAACCTGGACCACGACCGACGGCCGCAACCTGCGGGTTCTCACCGATTATAGCCCGGTCTGGGGCACCGTCGACGATGTCGATGCGGATCAGTCCTACCCCCAGCCCGATCCGGGTTCGGCGACCGTCGGCGACACGGTGCATGCCGGCTGGTATCTGGACTTGCCCAATACCGGCGAAATGGTGGTCAGTGATGTCATGGTCCGCGACGGCAAAGCACTGGTGATCTCCTTTACCCCGGGCAAGGACCCGTGCGGCTCCGGCGGCAGCTCCATTTTTCACGCCCTGGATGCCTGCACCGGCGGCCGGCCCAATGCCAACGTGTTTGTCAATATTGATGAGGTCGTGCACGATCCGGTCTCCGGTGACGAAACCACGATCGCTAAGAACAGCGCCAATTGGAAGGAACCCAGCGGCGTAGAATTTTCCGGCCGACTCCAGCCGCCGGTCATCCTGCGCCAGGGAAATAAAGAGTATAACTACCTGAGCTCTTCCACCGGCGAAGTTCATAAACAGGA
>CACVKW010000150.1 GCA_902749685.1 Olavius sp. associated proteobacterium Delta 1
ATCAATGGGCAATTGGAACCCATGTCGTTCAACGGGGCGTGGGCACGGATGGTAGTTGTTTCAGGTTTACCAGTAACTGTAGCACCTGTTGGATTGAGCGATTCCGGCCTCCCGGTAGGTATCCAAATTATCGGTGACAGGTTCGAGGATCTGACAACCTTAGCCTTTGCTCGGGCTTTATCTGAAGTTCTTGGGGGATTCGTGTCTCCACCAGGTTATAAGGATTAGCACAGAAGGTCCTAACTTTTTGATAGCATATTTCGCCAACAAAGCTATAATTTATAAAGGCCAAAAATATTATAGATATCATTGACCCCTGCCCG
>CACVKW010000151.1 GCA_902749685.1 Olavius sp. associated proteobacterium Delta 1
ATTGAAAGTATTGACTGATCCTGGATTCTGGTTTCTGGATCCTGGATGTCGTTGAAATTCACCGATAGTGTCCTGTTAGATATCCAGCATCAAGTATCCCCGC
>CACVKW010000152.1 GCA_902749685.1 Olavius sp. associated proteobacterium Delta 1
CAGGGGCCGGAAACCAAAGAGGTGATGACCGGCGCCGATAAAGCCAGGGCGCTTGCCTTATTGAAAAACCCGGCCATGTTTGATGAGATCCTATCCGACTTTGAGACCATCGGCTACACCGGCGAAGAAATGAACAAGCTTTTGTGTTACATTGCGGCGGTCTCCCGCAAGATGGAGCAGCCGCTGTCGGTGATGATCCAATCCCGGTCGGCTGCCGGCAAATCCTATCTTCAGGATACGGTGC
>CACVKW010000153.1 GCA_902749685.1 Olavius sp. associated proteobacterium Delta 1
AATAAACCCTATAGTTGCATAAAATTTTGAAATCCAACTTCGCTGCTGCAATGAAGACCATTGAAAGTATTGACTGATCCTGGATTCTGGTTTCTGGATCCTG
>CACVKW010000154.1 GCA_902749685.1 Olavius sp. associated proteobacterium Delta 1
CAGAATTAATTGCCGTGGTGGATGTATTCAACGGCACCAACAGCCTGGCCAACGCCTATCAGGTGGAGGCCGACGTGGTGCCGAACCCCGATTAGATGTACTTTATAAAGATTGAGGATCAAGTCTGCGGTTGACTCTTACTGAAAAATGTCAAAGGTCAAACGTAGACTTGACCTTCAATTTATATTTATCAAGACTTGCTTGATTTTGATACCTTGAAAGGCAAGGCCAGGATAATTTTCACCAAAAACAGATGATAATCCAATTCCATCTTAGGCCGCTGAAAAATACTATCATCTTTTCGTCGTCTTACTGTGGCTGAGGATTAGTGGTAATCAGATTACTTTATAGCAGCAAGAGTCAAAAAAAGATTTGCCCCCCTTTTTTCTCCTTTCAAAACATCATAGGATTTATCTTAAATCGGCTATGCTTTGTTTTCGCGTCTGATTCTCGAGGCAGCGAGACCTACTAGACCTGTACCGAGAAGTAGAATGGGGGCTGGAGCGGGTACGGGATCAGTTAAGGTTGGGAGCGTATTTGTAATAAGCCAACTACCATAGGAAGGCGACGAAATGCCATCAGCAATAACTCCTTGATAAGATCCTACTAAACTTGTTATCGAAAAATACCTTACGATCCTATCATCAATACTTGAAGTTGGTTCAAATGGATCGGAAGTGATCCCTATGCTACTAATACTTGTAGATGAATCTGTTTCTCCCACCATATCTATTAATGCGCTGATATTATTTCTATATCACTCTTGTCCAAAAACGAGTTTAGAATGAGTCATATAATGAGTTGTAAAACGAGTCATTGAAAAAAATCCTCCTTGTATGTAGGGTGGTTGTTA
>CACVKW010000155.1 GCA_902749685.1 Olavius sp. associated proteobacterium Delta 1
ATTGGAATCCGGGATCGTGCCATCCTGGAGCTGTTCGACTCCAGCGGGATCCGCACCGAAGAGCTTTGCCGGCTGACCATCTACGATGCGGACCTAGCAGGCAAGGTGCTCAGAATCAAAGGCAAGGGACAAAAGGATAGGGCGGTTCCCATCGGCAAGCATGCGGTAAAGTTTATACGGGAATACGTGACAAAAGTTCGTCCTCAGTACACCAAAAAGAGCCGCTCCAGGCGTCATCTATTTGTGGATATCCACGGCAAAGCCATCGGCAAACCGGCCGTCTCCGTAATGGTCAGAAAATATGCCAAGGCAGCTAAAATAAAAAGAGCGGTCAGCCCCCATGCCCTGCGCCATGGCTTTGCCACAGCGCTGATTAAAAACGGTGCGGATCTGTTGGCTGTGCAAAAGATGCTGGGCCACGCCTATCCGAGCACGACCCAAATTTATATCCGTTCCCTGGGCCTGGATATCAAAAGCGTTCATCAAAAGACCCACCCTCGGGAAAAGGACAAAGCCGACAGGAAATCAATAAAGTCAAGCATCGAAAGGATCAGACCGCAGCATGGATCAGAATAATTTAACATCACTGGCTAAAGAGTTTGAAAGGTCGCTAAAAGTATTAAACCGATCAAAT
>CACVKW010000156.1 GCA_902749685.1 Olavius sp. associated proteobacterium Delta 1
ATTGACCAGACCCGTGCGACGACCCGGCAGGTAAAGGTGTGTCACGCTTGTCGCGGCGTAGCGTTTACGCGAAGCCGGATCATCCTCGATGCTGCGGCCGTATAGATTCACAATGGAACCCCGATTGTTGTAAAGCGGGAACACCACGCAGTTGTAAAAGATCTCATGGCCTTTATTGTTTAAGATTCCGATCTTCTTAAGGGCCTCAATCACTTCCGGATCCTCCGGCAGGATCTCAAGCAGCGTGCCGTTGACATAGCCCACAGCAAAGTCTTTTAATGATTGATTGTCCGTGATTCCCCGCTCTTTCTTAAGGTAATTGGTCCCCCGGCTGTCCTGGGTAAGTGTGTGTTGATAATAAGAGACGACTCGGGTTAAAAGCTTGCGCTCTTTTACGGATAGAGGTTGGACGATAGCAGATGCAGACTTTTTTCCTTTAAATATGAGCTGTGAACCATCAGCTATGAGCTGATTGACCGCTTGCGGGAAGTCCACCTGATCGAACATCTCCACAAAGCGGATCACATCACCGCCGGCACCGCAGCCAAAACACTGCCATAAGTTGTTTACAGGGTTGATGGATAAGGATGGATTGTGGTCATCGTGGAAGGGACACAGACCAAAGTAGCTTTTACCGTTCTTTTTTAACTCGATACCCTTGGCCTTTACCAGGGCTGCCAGGTCAACGTCTCGTTTGATAGCCTCGATTCTTTCTTTTTCTATCGCCATTTCTCATTCTCCCCTCGCCTTCTCGTAGTTTTTCAAAAAGGATATCCCGCAGGTGGTTCAGCGATTCTCTGAACTGCAGTGGATTGACCAGGGCCTGACCGCTACGGTAATCTCGATCCAGCTTGTCCAGTTCCTTGCCGGTAATCAAAAACAAAGCGATCGGCTTGCCATTGTTTCTAAACCGGATTCCGCTCAACTCGCCACCTCTGCACAAAAAATACGCACCTCTAAAAATATCCGTGGTCTCAAGGCTGCTGATTTTCAAGTGCCTCACCTCCTTCCAGGGTTGATTTTTGATGGGAGATTCGATAGAAAAAGAAAGGCTCTCAAAGGGGGTTACCCCTTTGGGCTTTGCTCAAAGCCATCAACTGCGACCGCCACAGTCAAGGGTTGATGGCTTTTTTTTGCTGCAAACTCCCACCTGACGCCTGTCAATAAAAATATTTGCAAAAATCCAATTTTATGGTTAGTATCTTTTATGATCTTCGAGCTATCATTTATGATACTATATGTCAAGGAGTTTAATCATGCATCGATCCCATAATAACGCCGATTTTAAAAACCCGTGTTATAATGCCTCCAAACAAAATCAACTGGAGGACTGCGTCATGCCGTTTGCACAAAAACTATCAAAACTAAGAAACGAAAGAGGCTTGACCCAGCAGGAGATGGCCGGCCTGGTCGGAGTAGGCATTGCTCAGATGAGACGCTACGAAAAAGGCAAATCTTCACCGACCCTGGAAGTGATCAAAAACATCGCCCGCACCCTGGGGATATCCGCCGATGAACTGATCTTTGACGAAAACGAACGGGTGGCGGCGGCCAAGATCATCGATCGCAAGCTGCTGGAACAGTTCGAGCTGGTATCTAAACTCAGCCCCCACGACAAAGAGGCAATTAAAACCATTCTTGACAGCATGATCCTAAAAAGCCGGCTGGAAGAGGCAATGCCCTCACGCACGGATGCTGACTGGTCTAAACAAATGCACAGCGTGGTCACCGAGTTGAGAAAAGGGGCGCAAAATTACACCGATGAGCAGATTGAAAGTATTGTGGATGAAGCCGTTGATGCCGTAAGGAAGACAGGATAAGCACAAAGATGCCAGTGTTGCAGCGTAAACTCAGAGCGGTTGTTGATACCAATCTATTTATCAGCGGACTGTTTGCAAAAGACTCTGTGTCGGCCCAGCTTCAGGATCTGTGGATCAACCAGGACTTTGAACTGGTCACCTCCATCGAGATCATCAAGGAGATAAGCCGGGTGCTCAGTTATCCGCGGATCAAAGAACATTTCAAACCCGCAGAAGACAACATCCGCCGGTTTTATAGATTACTTTTTAGAAAAGCCATTATCTCAAAGGGCATCTATCAGACCGATAAAATAGCCGACGATCCGACCGACAACAAGTTTTTGGCCTGTGCCCTGGAGAAAAAGGCGCATTACATCGTCTCACGTGACCCGCACCTTCGCAACCTCAAGCACTACCACGGCATCCAAATTGTGGATGCCACCACTTTTATTGAAAAAGTCAAAGCAAAATAATAGCAGTGACGTCTGCGTGCGAGTTTATCCTGAGCTCGCCGAAGGGGGCTTCAGACCTTGAAGGACAGGTCTTGCGCTGCCTGCGCTCGCAGCCGGTCTATTTTAATACCCCGCCCACCCATGCTACGGGCTGACTCCGGCGGCTTCGCAGACTCCGGTCGCTCCGCTATGCGGCAAGTCGCTTCGTTCGGCACGTCTGATAATGGCCCATTATCAAGACGTGGCCTGCCGGCATGCTACCTGCAGTTAAATAGGAAGGCAGGTATCACGCCTCCAGCCTTCCCTCACTGCGCTAGACATAAAGCCTATTATGTCACCTTGCCGCATACCTGCACTCCCTACGCCCGCTGCGCCACCTCCACCAGCCCTCCGCACCTCCCCGGGTAAGGATCGGATCTTTTTAAAAAAACAAAAAAAGCAGTTGAAGATTAATCTCCAACTGCCTTTGTATTCGCCAATATTTAATATTTAAGACCAGACCCTAATGTTTTCCAATAGATCTGAGATCCCGTTTCTTTTCGGGGGCACAAACTCAACACCAAAGGAAAGCGGCGGATCTGATTCTAAAATCTAATCCCGCCCACCTCCCCTGATAAGGATCGGATCATTTTAAACCGGCAATTAAAACAAAAAGGCAGTTAAAGATTAATCTCCAACTGCCTTTGCTATCACCAATATTTAATATTTTATACTAGAGCCTTATATTTTCTTTTAATTCTTTTTCTCTTTTTTAGTTGAGGGTAAATCAGATTTCTCAATCTCATTTATTAGCTCAACAATTATTTTGTCTCTGTTTTTTTTGTCTTTTTCACATATTTTCTTAAACTCTGGTAAACAATTTAACGATGACTTTAGTTTTCTTTTTAGTTCTGGTAAAATCGCTTTTCCTTCTTTAATAATTAACTTGTGTAGCACAGTATCCGGTCCCGAGCCGAGATAGTAATCCAAAAGCTCAACATATATTTTACATCTTTGATCGCTATTTCTTTTTATCTCATACAGTGAATCTATAGCACCTACGAAAGTGGATGGAACAGTTGGGTCACCCATTGAAGATTCAAGAACGGCTAACCCATATTTATCGGATAGTAAAGGAGACAGCTCTTTAGGAAAGACAGTGACTGGAAGAATGCACATTGCAATAACGATGAAAAATTTATTCAGTAACATTCAAATCACCTCCTCCATCCTGATTAGCCCAGTCATGGATAGTCTTAAATTCTGAATTAGCTTTGATAGTAATGCAACCCTCAGATTTTCCCCAACCATGTATAAAAAAACCTTTTCTATCATGCATTTCATTCCCTGAGTCTGGTCCCAGAAACATCCACGTAGGATGCTCTTTGCTTTTTGTCTGTTTTGCAGAGTAAATTTTGTATTCCCCAGGAGGTATAGGGCCTTCCTTAGGTTTATCAACACATTTTGGGTCGTCTTTGCATTTACCATGACCTGCCTTTACTCCAGTTATAGTGATAGACTTTCCTGCGTTGTTCTTACATTTCAATGTATGAACACTAATTTGGTAAGTACATGAGAGTAAACCATTCGAGTCAAACCATACTATTGGATTTTCACCAACGTATGCGTAAGGATTCAAATTTTTGGGGGTTGCAAGCAGGTATGGAAAGTAATATGGAATGATAGTACCTTTTGCTTGGGTATTAAATGATGGATCAGGCCTTAAATACCTTGCGTTGATAGAATCGTAATACCTGAACCAATTAAAATGTAACCCACTTTCTTGATCAAAGTATTGCCCAGGGAAACGTAAATTATTCTCAACTGTGTTTATTTCAAGATTAGCTTCTCCAAACGAAGAGTACTTCGCGGACCACACAACAGCCCCGTTGACTGCAGTTAACTTTTGCGGAGTTCCCAAGTGGTCATTTTGGTAAATGACCACGTTGTTCATCCACCGCTCAAAGCTCACATTCCCTTTAAAATCCGATATTTGATCCCGACTGGTGCAAATTGTAAAAGAGCCAAATTTTCACTGATTTTTGCATTTTCATAGGCGTACTGCAAAAACGTGATGACAGAATCATTGTCCTACAAATCGTCCCGATTATCAAATATTTTGTTTTGCAGTTAAAGAAAAATGAAAGCCGGAACCGCGGATACCGGGGATTTGGAGGGTTTTGTTTCTTTTTAACCGCTATTTTAAAGGATCTCCACGAAATCGACTCCCTCATTTCGCCGATATGCGACGATCTCATTAAGGTTAATACCAGAGTGTGCCTTTATTTGGGCGGTTTCCGCTGATTCCCAGGACTGGGCGGTTGGGGATTTAAAATGATTAAAATCCTTATTCAGGGAGCACAGGGAGGTGGTCCGCCTGAGGCGGATGCTGGGCTGAGCTGGAGGGTATAAAAAGGCTTCAGGCAAGTTTACATAATGTTTGTTATGTAAAAGCGGGAGTGAGGGAAGGTTTTTGGCAGGATACCTGCAACCACTGATTTTTATAAAATAGATCTGCAGGTATCATGACAAAAAGCCACGTCTTGATAATGGGCCATTATCAGATGTGCCGAACGGAGCGTCTCTGCCTGAAGCCTTTTATGCCCGGAGGTTCAGTCCGCACGCCTGGCGGCGACCGGAGTGCGGGCGGGTGGGCGTTAAAAATCGATCTACTCCTTATTCCGGGCGGTGGGTGGGTAAAGATCATATTAAATCAGACACGGCTGCCCCCGCCCCGCTTGTCAGCGGGATGTCGCCTCGATTTAATAAAGCTAATGTGCGACACACGCAGCGGAAGACTCGCCAGCCATTATATAAGCGAGGCTGAAGCCCCCTTCGGCAAGCTCAGGATAAACGAGGAGGCAGACGTA
>CACVKW010000157.1 GCA_902749685.1 Olavius sp. associated proteobacterium Delta 1
AACTCATTGAAACTAAGACCGAATAAACCGAGCACTCGATCCACCAACCAGTTAAAGTCGTACCCCAGAGCACGGATCATAGACTTTCGATCCAAATTCT
>CACVKW010000158.1 GCA_902749685.1 Olavius sp. associated proteobacterium Delta 1
ACAAATCCGAAAATCCGAGAAACGTCCCCTATTACTCGTGGAAGAGGACAAATCCGAAAATCCGAGAAACGTCCCCTATTACCCGGTGCCGATAAGAATACGCTCTTTGACAGCCACAACCATTTACCCAGACCATTCGGCTGGGGACCGTTCAGGCCTTCACCGGAGTGAGTCCTCCCCACGCTGTGGGGCTCGTTTCCTCCGGCTATTATGCCATCTGCTGACTTCTGCCACGTGATAGTCTCCCCTTACGGTTCGCTCAGTTCTTATGGACACGCGGCAGATCTCCCGGGGTACACACGTATCTTTGCGCACACGAGCGCCGAGTATACCTGCCTGGCTTATAATGGATAGAGGACTTTATCCTGTGTTGCGGACTCGTCCCACCAGACCAGCCTGACTCGGTTCTTATTCATCGCCCGTGCGTTTGCGGTACCCTGCCTCAGCAGGGCGGCTTCCTCCCCGAGCACCGTCGCCGATACCCAGTTGCCATACCGCTATACCCTTCGCCTCCATCCGGCTGGGTTTGGGACTTGCTGAACTTTTAAATAAAGGGTAAGCTCAGCGCACCCTTTAGAGTACGTGCCGTGCCCGGCACACAACATATCACTTAAGAGGGACCGGGAAAGCTTGCGGCCGTAATGAAGGGCATTTTATGATCGAAATCTTGAATAGTTAAAAAGGATTTTGGTACTCATTTCCCGGCCCCTTAGTTCGGCGTCAAAAGGCTATAATATGAAAAACTATATTGTTTTAATAGCTTGTATGCGTCCTGATGGATAACCACTATCATTTGCTGCTTCGCACGCCAAAGGCAAATTTATCCAGAAGCATGCAGTGGTTGTGTATAAGAAAAAAATTGGCATTGGAGCCGAAATTTCAAAAACGGATAGCTGCTCTTAAATCACAAATCAACGGGTTGTTGCCCAAATCGAGTTGTTAGCAACAAACCCAGGCTTAGTGTGATTTCTGCATTAGCAAATAAGCATAAACCCTCGAATAATAGTTGATTA
>CACVKW010000159.1 GCA_902749685.1 Olavius sp. associated proteobacterium Delta 1
CACTCTTGTCCAAAAACGAGTTTAGAATGAGTCATATAATGAGTTGTAAAACGAGTCATTGAAAAAAATCCTCCTTGTATGTAGGGTGGTTGTTAATTTCGCCAAAAACAAACAATTACCGGCAACAAGGAGGACGTCCCATGGTACGAAATGC
>CACVKW010000160.1 GCA_902749685.1 Olavius sp. associated proteobacterium Delta 1
ATGAAGACCATTGAAAGTATTGACTGATCCTGGATTCTGGTTTCTGGATACTGGATGTCGTTGAAATTCACCGATAGTGTCCTGTTAGATATCCAGCATC
>CACVKW010000161.1 GCA_902749685.1 Olavius sp. associated proteobacterium Delta 1
ATAACCTGATTTCGAAATCACCAATTTCGCGTTTATAACTGCCTGTTATTATTAAAGGCAGTATTTGATTTTCAATTTATTTTGGACAGCAATGATTTTA
>CACVKW010000162.1 GCA_902749685.1 Olavius sp. associated proteobacterium Delta 1
CTCCTGGGCGGCTTTTAATACGGTCTCAACGAAATCCCCCTGGCCCAGGATGCGCTCATCGCCCTTCATCCTGCTCTCGCAGTTGCGCATGGCTCTTAAGGCGGACCATCCTC
>CACVKW010000163.1 GCA_902749685.1 Olavius sp. associated proteobacterium Delta 1
CACTTCCAGCATGGTGCGGTCACGGTAGCCGATCACACTTTTGGTGTCGGGCGCCTGCAGGATTTTTCTGGCCTCTGAAGCGCTCAGAATGCCACTGGGGAGCTTTTGGGGCTGCCTGGCATACTGGATGCCCCTGGACGGATGGGACACGATATAGCCGTCTTCAACTAAAAATTGTAAAAACTGTCTGACCGCCCCCAACATGCTGTTTTGATAGGCCACAGTATTGGGATAGCCCTTGGCATTAACAGTTTGATAGACCTCGATCTGGTAATCTTTGACAACCTCACGGGTGATGCCGTCAACGTGGGCGATCTCAAGGCAATGCAGGTAATCAAAGAACTTGTTTAGTTTTCTGATGACCTCGCGGATCGTTCGATTTGATCGGTTTAATACTTTTAGCGACCTTTCGAACTCTTTCGCCAGTGATGTTAAATTATTCTGATCCATGCTGCGGTCTGATCCTTTCGATGCTTGGCTTTATTGATTTCCTGTCGGATTTGTCCTTTTCCCGCGGGTGGGTCTTTTGATGAACACTTTTGATATCCAGGCCCAGGGAACGGATATAAATTTGTGTCGTGCTCGGATAAGCGTGTCCCAGCATCTTTTGCACGGCCATCAGATCCGCACCGTTTTTATTTAGCGTTGTGGCAAAGCCGTGACGCAAGGCATGGGGACTGAGCGCACTTTTTATCTTCGCTGCCTTGGCATATTTTCTGACCATCACACCGACGGTCTGCTTTCCGATAGGCTTGCCGTGGATATCCACAAAAAGATGCCGGCTGGAACGATTCTTTTTGGTGTAATGGGGCCTTACCTTTGTCACGTACTCCCGCAAAAACTTTACCGCATGCTTGCCGATGGGAACCACCCTGTCCTTCTGCCCTTTGCCTTTGACTCTAAGCACCTTGCCCGTTAGATCCGCATCGTAGATGGTCAGCCGGCACAGCTTCTCGGTGCGGATTCCGGTGGTGTCAAACAGCTCCAGGATGGCACGATCCCGGATTCCAATGCGAATGCCCAGGTTGGGTTGATCCAGCAAAGATAGGGTCTGTTTGCGGGACAGAACCCGCTTGGGAAGATTTTTATCCTTTTGCGGCTCTTTGATGGCTTCGGCCGGATCGATAAAAATGATGTTGGTCTGTTCCAAAAACTCAAAAAAGCGTTTGATGGATCGCACCTTAAGGCAAATCGTGCCGTTGCTGTAAGGCTTGCCCGTTCTGGTCCTGTGATCGTAAAGACCGGCAATGTAGATTTCGATCACAGAACGGGTGACGGATTTGACGTCATCGATACCTGCGGCATCCAGAAATTCTTTGCTGTAATCCGTGTAGTATTTGATGGTGGCAGCCGAACGGTTTAACACCTTTAAATATTCTTTAAACTTAAACAATAACTCATCGTTGTTCATGGGAGAGCCTTTCTTCAGTATGATTATGACAGGGTGACCCGGTATGCATATGATGGGGTTTTATAGGACAAGGCTTATATTACTTTTACCGGAACAAGCTCGTAGTTAGCTCAAAATTGCCTGCAATCACTTGCAAATAAAGGCTTTACGACAATCAAGCCCTGCCCTCGTAGTGGCCTCGAACCGGGCTCGAAGTACCCTCGTAGTTACGATTCTGGGCCTCGTAGTCGCGATTTTGCCCCTCGTAGTTGTCAGGCATCATCAACGACGCCGGCCTTTTTGGCTTTTTTCTTTAACTGCTCTATATCGGTAAGTCCGATGAGGAAGGGTTTTCCGTCTTCACCGCCACCGGTGTATACCAGCTCGTAAACATATTCCTTGCCCCGCCTACCGACGGTAGAAAAAATGTATTCCAATTCTTCAAGCTGGCGGATGTGGGTTCTGATCTGGAAGTCACTCCAGCCGCTGTATTCGCGGATCTGCCTGCGGCTAAAGCGGTATTCTTTTGCACTGATGCTTTTGTCTTTGCAGGCATTGCCGCTCATTTCCTGAACCAGCATCAAAAGCTTTCTCGATGAAGGGCTCAGCTCATCCAGGGACCGGCCCAGAACGTAATTTGCGATTCGGTTGGCCTTTTCGATATCGGTTAAGGTAACGTTGATGCAATCAATGTTCCTTCCGCCTGCCCCGCCGGCGGCGGGGCTGTATTCCATGGTTTTAGTCTTGCGCTGATACTGGAACAAATAGGCAATGGCTAAGATTAAGTTCAGGTTATTTGTGTGGTCCCGGCGGGCTCTAAGCGACTTGCTGGTAAAGGTCAACAGATCCGCATAGGGGTTGAACACATGCAATGGCTTAAGCAGTTTATTTGCGTCTTTGTGTTTTTTGATGATCTCAGCGGATTTAAGCTTGTTGATCATCCC
>CACVKW010000164.1 GCA_902749685.1 Olavius sp. associated proteobacterium Delta 1
TAAAATAGATCTGCAGGTATCATGACAAAAAGCCATGTCTTGATAAGGCGCCTTATCAGATGTGCCGAACGGAGCGTCTCTGCCTGAAGCCTTTTATGTCCGGAGGTTCAGCACGCACGCCTGGCGGCGACCGGAGCGGGGGCGGGTGGGCGTTAAAAATCGATCACATTCCTTACTCCGGGCGGTGGGTGGGTAAAGATCATACTAAATCAGACACGGCTGCCCCCGCAGGGAGCGGAAGACTCGCCAGCCATTTTATAAGCGA
>CACVKW010000165.1 GCA_902749685.1 Olavius sp. associated proteobacterium Delta 1
ACATGACCAATGGTGGTTGTTTGAAGGTACCTAACTGATATTTTTACAAATATTGCTTGAATGAAAATTAAAATATTTTAAACATACGAAATGTAAGAAGTATCCTGTTACAGTATAGAAAAATAAGGTGTATGTCAAATAAAATTGGTTCTTTAGGTTCTACCCAACCGCCGACCGTCAAAGCGGCCAATTAATCAAACTCATCAATGATTTCAATCCGATCCGCCTTGCGAAAGCCCCTGGGCAGTTTTTTACCGCGACGTCCGCGCTCGCCGACAAACGCCGAAATATTTCCCGCAGTGAAGCGCACAGATTGCCTGCCGGCATGGATCTTGATTGCCGCACCTTCAGGTATAAGCGCCATCAATTTTACATATTCTTCACGTTTTCTAAGCCTGGCAGGCGGAATTTGAATGATTTTGTTCCCCTTGCCCTTGGGAAGCTCCGGCAAAACCTTGAGCGGAATAACCAGCATATGACCTTCCGTGGTAATCGCAACTAAATAGTCGGTCTCATAATCATTAACATATATTGGCGGCAGCGGCTCAGAATCCCCGCCGACTGAAAGCATGGCCTTACCCTTGGTGTTTTTCGTCACCAGATTGGAAATTTCGGTAACAAAGCCATATCCCGCATCACTGGCAAGAAGCACCCTGCGGTCCGGCGGGCCCATTAATACTGCCAGGAATCGGGCCCCGTTCGAGGGTGTCAGCTTTCCGGTCAACGGCTCACCCTGCCCCCTGGCCGTCGGCAAGTTGTGCGACGGCAACGAATACGACCTTCCCCTTGTATCAATAAAGATTGCGGGATAAATGGTCTTACCGCGGGCGGCGCTTAAAAATTCATCGCCCGCTTTATAATTGAGGTTGGTGGGATCAATTTCGTGACCTTTGGCCGCACGCACCCAGCCGCCGGAGGACAGCACGACGGTTACCGGTTCGACCGGGGTGAGCTCGACTTCCCTGATTGCCTGAGCCTCCTTGCGTTCGACGATCAGTGTTTTACGGTCATCGCCGTATTTTTGGGCGTCCTCTCTGAGCTCTTTTTTCATCAGCGTTTTCAGGCGCTGATTCGACTCCAGCGTTTTCTCGATCCATTCTTTTTCTTTTTCAAGTTCATGCTTTTCATTTTTGATTTTGATCTCTTCAAGCTTGGCCAGTTGGCGCAGCCGTATCTGCAATATGGCCTCAGTCTGGGTATCGGTCAGGTCAAATTTTTTCATCAAGACCGGTTTGGGTTCGTCACTTTCTCGAATAATTCGTATAACCTCGTCGAGGTTTAGATAGGCGACCAATAATCCGGCAAGGATGTGCAGACGCTCATTAATTTTATTTAGGCGAAATTCCAGCCGACGGACGATCGTTTGTCTGCGATATTTAAGCCATTGCTTGAGTATCTCCAAAAGCCCCAACGTTTGCGGCTTGCGGTTTAGCCCGATAACAGTCATGTTTATTTTGTGACTTTTCTCAAGATCGGTCGTTGCAAAAAGATGACTGATCAAGGCTTCTTTATCCACCCGATTGGAGCGCGGCATGATCATCAGGCGGGTTGGATCGTCCTGGTCTGACAGGTCGCGTATGTCCGAAACCATGGATAGCTTCTTTTCTCGCATCTGGCACGCCACCTGCTCGATCACCCGGGCCGATGACACTTGATAGGGAAGCGATGTGATAATAATATCCCCATTTTCGATTTCATAGGTCGCCCGCATTCGAATCATGCCCTGGCCGGTTCGATAATTTTTTATAATTTCTTCTCTGGGGGTAATAATTTCGGCTGCCGTCGGGAAATCGGGCCCCTGTATGTATTGGCAAATATCCTCTATCGAGGATCTGGGCGCATCGATCAGGGATACACAGGCATCGACGATTTCATTGAGATTATGGGGCGGGATGTCGGTTGCCATACCAACGGCAATGCCGGTTGCGCCATTTAAAATGACATTGGGCAGCCTGGCAGGAAGCATGCGCGGCTCGCTCAGTGTTCCATCGAAATTGGGCACCCAGTCAGCGGTTCCCATTGAAAGCTCGGTCAAAAAAACGTCGGCATAAGCTGAAAGACGTGCCTCGGTGTAGCGCATGGCAGCAAATTCTTTGGGGGAAGCGTTTGATCCCCAATTGCCCTGTCCGTCGATGAGTGGATAGCGATACGAAAAGTCCTGCGCCATTAGCACCATGGCCTCGTAACAGGCACTGTCGCCATGCGGGTGGAATTTGCCCAGGACATCACCGACGGTGCGGGCCGATTTTTTGTGTTTGGCGGTCGCGCGCAGCCCCAGTTCACTCATGGCGTATACAATACGTCGTTGAACCGGTTTGAAGCCGTCGCCAATAAACGGCAGGGCCCGGTCCTTGATAACGTACATGGCATAGTTCAAATAAGATGGTCTTACAAAAGCATCCAGCGAAAGCTGCTCGATCCCCTCATAGGAAATTACTTCGTTTGCGGACATCTTGTTTTACCCCAATGTTGGGTTAAGAGGTTTACCGTAAAAGCGAATGTCGAATATTGAATGTCGAAGGAATGTATTCTTTCTATTATAGAAAAAGACAGAGCGTAGCGATTCCATCCTTCGAAATTCTGCGGTTCGCTTTTAATTCCATTTTTTCGACATTCGATATTCGCTTTTACTTTGAGCCTTTGAACCCTGAACGGATAATTTTATATTACTTCTTGATCTGCCAGATCGCCTTCTTTTTCAAGCCAGTGTTTGCGGTCCCCAGACCTTTTTTTGGCCAGAAGCATATCCATGGTTTGGAAAATCTTCTTCTCATCATCGAGGGTAAGCTGAATCAATCGTCGCGAATCGGGCAGGATGGTCGTCTCGCGCAGCTGGCTCGGATTCATTTCCCCGAGCCCCTTAAACCGCTGAACATTGGGCTTGGCCTTTTTTGATCCGTCGTTCAGTCGTTTTAATATCGCATCCTTTTCATATTCGTCGAGGGCATAATAAACCTGTTTGCCTTGATCGATTCGATACAGAGGCGGCATGGCCACGAAAATATTGCCCGCTTGTACCAGAGGCCTGAAATGCCTCAGAAACAAAGCGCAGAGCAGCGATGCAATGTGAAGCCCGTCGGAGTCGGCATCGGCCAAAATGATGATCTTGCGATAGCGCAGCCTTGCAAGATCCGCAAGGCCCGGATCAACGCCGATAGCAATCGCGATATCGTGGATCTCATTTGATTTTAAAATGGCGGTGGTTTCCACTTCCCATGTATTCAGAATTTTACCCCTCAATGGAAGCACGGCCTGGGTTTGTTTGTCGCGTGCCTGTTTAGCGGATCCGCCCGCTGAGTCTCCTTCCACCAGAAAAAGCTCACTTTCAGCGGAATTCTGCGAAATGCAGTCTGCTAGCTTTCCGGGCAGAGTCGGACCACCGCCAATTTTTTTTCGCACGATCTTCTTGACGGCCTTCAATCGCTTGCGAGCGTTCTCTATCGCCATTTCAGCCAGTTGTTCACCGGCCTCGGTGTGATGATTGAGCCACAAGGCAAAGGCATCTCTGATCACATTTGAAACAAACGTTGCACATTGCCGGGAGCCAAGACGCTCTTTGGTCTGTCCCGAAAACTGCGGATCGTTCATCTTGGCCGATAGAACATAGCTGCACTTATCCCAGATATCGTCCGGCGCCAGTTTGATGCCCCTGGGAATTAAATTGCGGAATTCGCAAAACTCTTTGACAGCCGCCAGAAGGCCGCTGCGAAAGCCATTAACGTGCGTTCCACCCTGCGGGGTCGGGATCAGGTTGACATAACTTTCGGCAATCAACTGTCCCTGCTCCGGCAGCCAGATGACCGCCCAGCTTACGACCTCCTCTTTGCCGTCATGATCGCCGACAAACGGCGCTTCCGGAATTCGATCGTACTCCGCAAGGTTTTCAAGCAGGTAGTCTCTGAGACCATCCTCGAAACACCATGAATCCGTCTCGCCGGTGAGCATATTGGTGAAAATGACCGTGAGACCCGGGCAAAGAACGGCTTTGGCGCGCATGACGTGCTTTAACCTGGGCAAGGAGATTTTAATTGTATCAAAATACTGTTCAGCGGGCCAGAATCGAACCATCGAACCGGTATTGCGTTTTCCAACCGTTCCTATTTTATTGAGTTTGGATGCTTTTTTACCGTTGTTAAAAGAAATGGCGTATTTGTTGCCGCCGCGTTTAATTTCCACCTCAAGCCGGCGTGACAGCGCATTGACGACCGACACGCCAACCCCATGCAGGCCGCCTGAAAACCGGTAGTTTTTATGGCCGAATTTGGCCCCGGCATGCAGCTTTGTCATAATGACCTCAACACCTGTCATCTTTTCGTCGGGGTGCTGGTCAATCGGCATGCCACGGCCATCGTCACTGACCTCCAACGAGCCGTCCTCGTGGCAAATGACATGGATCCTTTTGGCAAATCCGGCGATGGCTTCATCAACTGCGTTATCGATGACTTCCTGGACCAAATGATTGGGCCGACTGGTATCGGTATACATACCGGGCCTGCGTCGCACCGGATCAAGGCCTTTCAATACCTCCAGCGACGACGCGTCATAGTCTCCTTTAGGGATATGCTCAAACAAACTATTATCTTTAATGGCAAACCTCCAGATCAGGATTTGAAGATTGAAGTTTGAAGTTTGAAGATCTATGGTATTCTATCATTTTACTTCTCAGGTTTCGAATAAAGGCAGATTATTTCAATATTCATTTTTCTTGGCTAATTAAAAAAAATCGGGGTCAGATTTGATCCGGTCCCGATTTTGATTTATGGCCTGTAAATTGATTGATCATTTACTATCATATATACATCGAAAATCAAATTATATCAATATTTTTTAGCGGTAAAAAGGCTCTATGCAACAGCCAACCTCGAATTTCGAAGGAAAGTATTCTGTTTATTTTTATAAAAAGAAGGAGCGCAGCGATTCCATCCTTCGACATTCGTTATTCGATATTCTGCTGTCTTTAGATCAGGTCTGCAGCGTGATTCGCTTTTCCCTGCCTCTGAACCCTGAAGGTTGAACCTTTGAACCCTTATGTTACAATCTCACCTTAATCGAGCTGGCATGCGCATCCAGCCCTTCAGTTTCAGCCAGGCGTATGACATCAGCTGCCTCCCGTTTGAAGGCGGTGCGCGAATAATGAATAATGCTGCTCGTTTTAACGAAATGATCCACTGAAAGGGCCGAAGCAAATCGTGCCGTTCCGGCGGTGGGCAGCACATGGTTGGGTCCGGCCATGTAATCCCCCACCGGTTCAGGCGTATAATGTCCCAGAAAAACTGCGCCGGCATTGCGGATCTGTCCCATGTACTCAAAGGGATCGTCAATTTGAAGCTCGAGGTGTTCCGGTGCGATCCGGTTGGCCAGAGCAGTAGCTGCTGCAAGATCCTCGACCACCAATACGGCCCCAAAGCGTTTCAGAGACTCCCGCGCAATATCCCGGCGGGGCAAGGTGGCCAGCTGTTTGTCAACTGCGGCGGCAACCTCTCTGGCGATTTTACCTGAATCCGTTACCAGGATGGCCGATGAGAGCACATCGTGTTCAGCCTGGGCAAGCAGATCGGCGGCGGCAAATTCAGGTCTGGCGCTGTCATCGGCAATCACCAGAACTTCGCTGGGTCCGGCAATCATATCGACGCCGACAGTGCCGGCCACGATTTTTTTAGCCAGGGTTACATAAATATTTCCAGGGCCTGCGATGACATCAACTCGCCGAATGGTTTCGGTGCCATAAGCCAGGGCTGCAATGGCCCAGGCGCTGCCGATTTTATAAATATTTTTTATACCCACCTTTTTGGCGGCCACCAGAAGATGAGGGTTTATCCCGCCTGTCTTGGTTGACGGCGTCACCATCACGATATTTTCGACACCGGCAATTCTAGCCGGAATGGCCGTCATCAATACCGTCGACACCAGGGGCGTCTCACCACCTCTGGCGCCGGGTACATAAACGCCCGCCGCGTCCACCGGATTAACCATCTGTCCCAGCAAGGTGCCCGGTCTTTGGATGTCTATCCAGGATTGGCGAACCTGCTGCCGATGAAAGGATTCAATTTGCGAAGCGGCTCGATTCAAGGCCCGGACAAATGATCGGTCTACTTTTTTGGATGCCGCGTTCAATTCTTTGGCAGAAACCTTTAGTGAATTTAGGGTCATTGGGGGAGCATCAAAACGCCTGGCATATTTAATGACGGCCTCATCACCATGGTGCCGGACATCGTCAAGAATCCGGTTGACAATCTGATAGTCCTTTTTGCTGAAAGACAACCCGCGGTTAATAATGGCAGAAACTTTACGCTCGGCAATTTTTGAAGGATAGCGGTAAATTTTCATTGTAGTTGCTTTTTTATTGCGAAGGGTTAGTGGAAAGCAATTCGCCCCCTATATGCAAGGTTCTGTCAATTAAACATGTATTTGACTGATTTTACGAAAACTAGCTGCTTCATGAAATTCATGAAAATTCCAAGCACCAAAATATAATCATCATACAAACTTGTGCCATTCTTTAGGGTGAAACGGTTAACTTTGTCAATGATTCTAACAAAAACATTGATGAACAATATCCCAAAATACCGTTTGACAACTGGAATTGGATCTGTCCTAGTTAAAATTCCAGCCCCAAAGGTCCAGGTTTTCAATGCCAAGAAATCACAATTAAGACGCAATTCCAAACGGAGGAAAAAATGAAGGCAAACAGAATCTACAACTTCAACCCGGGACCTGCCGCCCTTCCGCTTGCCGTGCTAGAGGAAATCCAGGAAAATTTTTTAGACTTCAGCGGATCCGGCATGTCCGTTACCGAAATCAGTCACCGATCGAAACATTTTGACGACGTTATCAATGATGCCGTTGCCAGAACCAAACGGTTATTGGGTCTTGACGACAGATTTCACGTCCTCTTTCTGCAGGGCGGAGCCAGCATGCAGTTTGCCATGATTCCCATGAATTTTCTGGCGGGAAAAAGCTCTGCCGACTATGTGGACACCGGCACCTGGTCCTCGAAAGCAGTCAAAGAAGCCGAGATTCAGGGCAAAGCCATAAACGTCGTGGCATCTTCGGCGGATAGAAATTATTCGTACATTCCGCACAATATCAAATTCAATGAAGATGCGGTGTTTGTTCATATAACTTCCAACAACACCATCAAGGGGACCGGCTGGGCAGAACTGCCGGATACAAAGGGGGTGCCGATTATCTGTGATATGTCATCGGACATCATGAGCAAACCCATGGACACGCAAAAATTTGGCCTGTTTTATGCGGGCGCCCAAAAAAATGTGGGTCCGGCCGGCGTGTGCCTGGTTGTTATCCGCCAGGACATGCTGGATCTGGTGCCGGACTCCGTACCGACCATGTTAAGGTATGACACCTATGCTGCTAAAAACTCCCTCTACAACACGCCGCCGTGTTTTGCGATCTATACCGTTGACCTGGTATTAAAATGGCTGGAAGAAACTGTCGGCGGCCTCGACAAGATGGCCGCCTTAAATCAAAAAAAAGCTGCCCTGCTGTATGAATTTATGGACGCCGGGGATTTTTACCGCGCCACCGCCGAGCCTGACAGCCGTTCTTTGATGAACATTACCTTTCGTCTGCCGGATGAAGGTCTGGAGCAACAATTTGTCCAGCTAGCACAGCAACAGGGTCTGGCCGGTCTCAAGGGTCACCGGTCGGTAGGCGGATGCCGCGCCTCCCTTTACAATGCCGTTGCGCTTGAGGCCGTTGAGTCCCTGATCGATTTTATGAAAACGTTTGAAACGGATAACGGCTAATTAATCTGCCCTTGAAAACAGCACATTTAAAATTGTAAGATACTCGTTGAAAAAGAAGAAAGTCGATGGATTGAAGGTTCGGCGAATTAATTAGTAGGTGTCATTATTGGTTTTACTTGACATTACGATTGAATACGAATAATGACAAGGAGTGAGGATTTTTGAACCGTTGCCTAATATGAAATCCATTCAGTGAGCATTAACGTTAATTTTTGAATGCACTTATAACCCCCATTAGACAAGGAGGTAACAATGGACAAAATTCTGAGAATTAACATGGGAGCAGATGGAGGGCCTCAGGCCAAAACTGAATCCTTGGGTGATTATGCCGGTTTGGGTGGCCGCGCCATGACCTCGGGAATCGTATCAAAAGAAGTCCCCCCGCTGTGTCACCCGCTTGGTGAAGACAACAAACTGGTGATAGCTCCCGGGATGTTGAGCGGTTCGGTAGCGGCCATGTCCGGTCGGATCTCTGTCGGCTGTAAAAGCCCGCTGACCGGAGGAATCAAGGAATCCAATTCAGGCGGACAGCCATCCCAGATGCTCGGCAGGCTGGGCTATGCCGCCATCGTCCTGGAAGGTAAACCCAAAGAAAAAGCCCTCTATAAAATATTCATCAACAAAGATGGCGTGGACGTTAAGGAAGACAACAGCTTGTGCATGCTCGGCAACTATGAAGTGGTTGACAAGATGAAAGCCGAATACGGTGAAAAAATCCATTGCATCTCCATCGGCCCGGTCGGTGAGATGAAGCTGTCCGCCGCATCGATTGCGTTTACGGATATGGAACAAAGACCCACCCGCCATGCCGGCCGCGGCGGTGTAGGAGCTGTCATGGGCGCCAAAGGCGTGAAGGTGATCGTGATCGACGACACCGGATGCGCAGCCCGGGCACCGGCGGATCCTGAAAAATTTAAGGCCGCCAATAAAGAGTTTGTGGCCGGCCTGAGAAAACATCCGGTCTCCGGAGAAGGATTGCCGGCTTATGGCACCAACGTGTTGACCAATGTAATTAATGAAGCCGGTGCCTATCCGACCAGAAATTTCTCAACCGGCCAGTTTGAAGGAGCCGGCAAAATCAGCGGGGAAACCCAGGCCGAACTGGAAAATGCCCGTGGCGGCGAGGGTTCCGCAACCCATGGGTGTCATCGGGGTTGTGTCATTCGCTGCTCGGGAACGTTTTACGATAAAAACGGCAACTTTTTAACCAAGCAGGTCGAATATGAAACGGTGTGGGCTCACGGCGGAAACTGCGGCATTGATGATCTGGATGCGATTGCCCAAATCGATCGCCTTGACGACGATTTCGGGGTGGACACCATTGAATTGGGCGCTGCCATCGCGGTGGCCATGGAAGGCGGTGTGGCCGAATTTGGTGATGCTGAAGCAGCCACCAACCTGGTCAAAGAAGTCGGCAAAGGCACCCCCCTGGGTCGCATACTCGGCAATGGAGCGGCTGTCACCGGCCAAGTGTTCGGCGTAGAAAGAGTGCCGGTTGTCAAAAGACAGGCCATGCCGGCTTATGATCCGCGTGCGGTGCAAGGCCAGGGGGTCACCTATGCCACGACCACCATGGGTGCCGATCATACGGCTGGCTATGCGGTCGCAACAAATATTTTGGGCGTCGGCGGCACCGTGGATCCGTTGAAACCCGAAGGACAGGTTGAGCTGTCGCGCAATCTTCAGATCGCGACCGCTGCAATTGACTCCACTGGAATGTGCGTTTTCATCGCCTTTCCTATTCTAGATCAGCCGGAAACCTTTCAGGCTCTGATCGATGTAATAAATGGCTTCAGCGGCCAGAATCTGACAGCCGATGATGTAACCGCTTTGGGTCAGTCGGTTTTGAAAAATGAACGTGAATTCAACGCGCAGGCAGGACTTTCCAGCAAAGATGACCGTCTGCCCGATTATTTCAAGACAGAAGAACTCGCGCCGCACAATGTAACATTTGCGGTAACGGACGAAGACTTGGACCAGGTGTTCAACTTCTAAACAGCGGTGATCAGAGCACGTTTAGGGGAGGCAGAAAAGTTCGCCTCCCCTTTTTCATATTGAAAATAAAAAAATGGGAGGACCTAAAGACACATGAACGCTTCAAAGGAGCAGAAGGCCGTCAGGCCGCAGCGACATATCCAACTTGAAATGGCTGCAGAGCGTATCCCCGTGTTTTTTGAATTGCTTCGCAGCGGATTTTCAGCCGATATAACCGTCGGTTGCAGCCTTGAGCACATGCTCTGCGATCAAATGAATATTGCACCGGATTACCTCCAGAACCGGGCACAAACAGTATTTTTAAACAGCAGCCCGGTCGATGATCTCGCCACAGCAGCTGTTGCCGGCGGAGCCGTTATCTCCCTCTCAGCCGCCATGCCGGGTCTAAACGGAGCAGTTATGCGCAGAGGTGGCCCGCTTGCGGCAATGCGGCGTTCTATTTCGCACGCGCCGGATGAAGTTTCTCGGCATTCGCTGCCGGGCCGGATTACCTTAAAACTTTTCAATCTGGTCGCCAAAGAACTCGGCCCGCAGTTTCTAACCCGCGGTATTGTCGTCAGCTCCAAAGCGCTTGGTGAATTGTTGATGCGGCAAACCAGCGACTTCTGGCAAGCGGTCAAATCGGCAGAAGTAGATCATTCACCCTGTCAGGTCGATCAGCTTGTCCTTCACGAATGGCCGGAGCAGGAAGTTTTGTTTCAAGTTCAAACGAATTGATACGGCTGCCGCAACGGCAACCTTGTTCAACCCCGATCTTAATCTTTCACGAATCACACAGCTCAATTAGTGCCGCTGCTCCCATGCCGGCGATTTTCATCAGTTTCGGAATCGCATAGCGCGGTCGGACACCCATTTCGTCCGCCCGGCAACCGACGGTCGTATAATATTTAAACTTGGCAAGCGGCGTCATGCCAAGCTCTTTAACTTTGTTTTCGCTCATAATTACCGTGGCGGCAGCGCCGTCCGTCATCTGGGAGGAATTACCGGCTGTCACGCTGCCGCTGGCGGCAAAGGCCGGACGCAGGTTGCCCAAACCTTCTAGGCTAGTATTCTCCCGGATGCCGTCATCAAAATCCTGCAGAAAGGTTTCTCGTTTAAACGTCCCGTCTTCCCGGGGCACAAAGCGGGTCGCCGGTGTCGGGATGAGTTCTTTGAACATCCCGTTCTTTTTGGCTTCGGCGGCTTTCATCTGGGACTGAAAGGCGAATTCATCCTGGGCCTGCCGGGTATCTTTAAAGGCCCCCTTGCTTCGTTTACAGCCAGGGGTTCGAATGGATGTTACGATATAGGCATCACGCATAACGTTACCTCCAAAAATTAAAAAATTAGTGACCTACTACAAATTATTCAAAGCACGAATTTCGAAATCCAAAACCCGAAACAAATTCTAAATTTGAATTTAATAATGACCGAAACAACACCAGAATTCGACATTAATTGGGTAACAATTTTTGTTTTGATCATTTGAATTTTGGTTCTTCGGATTTGTTCCGAATTTCGAGATTCAATATTCGAAATTTCTTTTTGAAATTAAGCACTTTCCAAATAAATCAACATTATGTGTTTGATTCTGTGCCAGTAAACATCTAATTCCTAAGGGGTTTTCCGGTCTTAAGCATATGCTCAATCCGGGCCTGGGTTTTCTCCTGCTTAAGAAGTTCAATAAACGATTCCCGTTCAAGGGTTAAAATGACATCATCGGTGATCTCGGCATTGTCTCTGACATCCCCCCCGCTGATGATATAAGCGATCTTACCGGCCAGAAAAGCATCATATTCACTGACAAACCCGCCGCTGGCCATATCGGCAATCTGGGCGGCCACCATGCCCTGGGCGGCCTGACCCAGCACCTTGATCCGGCGCTTTACCGGCGGCGCATAGCCTTCATCCACCATTTTCAGCACATCTTTCTTGGCTTCACCGATCAGATGGTCCCGGTTCAATACAATTCGGCCTCGGGGCCCCAAAAACCCATTGGCCCGGGCCTCGGCCGCTGACATGGACACCTTGGCCATGGCAATCGACATAAACACGGGAATGAAAAATTTGGCCAGATCCATATCCGTTACCACCGCCGGAACCGACTCCAGAAACTTGCGCCACAGATTTAAACATCCGCCGCCGGACGGCACTAAACCGACTCCGATTTCAACCTGTCCCATGTAGAGCTCGGCATGGGCCGTTATTTTGTCGGCCGCCAGACAAAGCTCACAGCCACCGCCTGGGGCCAGGCCAAAAGGAGCTGCCACCACCGGAAAGGGCGCATCGTGCAGGTTCAATAAACCGTATTGCAGTCCCGCGATCATTTTTTCAAGATCATCGAATCGCTCCTCCTTCACAGCAATCGCCACATGGGCCAGGACATCCAGGCCGACAAGATCTGCTGTTTTGAACTTGGCGGTTTTGGGACGGCCCAGCACCGGCCCGAAAAGCGCATCCACCTGCGGGATGGTCATCCCGGCATCAACCATCAACTGGATGGCTTTAACCATGCCCTGAACCCCGATGCGGTTGGCGACGAAATTCGGCGTATCCTTGGCCCACACGAGGCCCTTGCCGAGGATTCTTTCGCCGTAATCGGCCATGAATTCGAGTACTTCCGGCAATGTTTCCCGGCCGGAAATGATTTCCAGCAACTTCATATAGCGCACGGGGTTAAAAAAATGGGTCCCTAAAAAATGCTGCCTGAATTCATCGCTCAAGCCGTCGGACATGGCCTGTAAAGGAATTCCGGAAGTGTTGGAGGAGACAATCGTGCCTTTGGTCCGCACCTTTTCGATTCGCTGCAACAGATTGCTCACTAAAATGTTGGATTAAAAAGAGTTGATCAAAAGAGGTTATCAAGTGATGAATATATATTCATTGATAAAGGACGGAGCGAAGCAAAAGCCATAAATATTCAGTTTGCATTTCTCCGCCTTCGGCGGAGTCGGCTTAGGCGGCTACTGTTTGGGATGCTGCTTGGGTCCAAACAATTTGATATTTTCATCCTCGGCCGGCTGTGTCTTCGGCTCAGACGCCGGGGCCTTGACCGCGGGCTTTGCGAGGGTGGCCGCCGGTTCCGATGCTTTAGCCGGCTGGCGGGTTTTAAGCAATCTTCTGGGTATATAAACCTCATTGCCTCTCGTCAGATGATCGGGATTGAGATCCGGATTGGCTTTGGCCAATAAATTTCGATTGGCAGAACTGCCGGTGTACCACCTGGCAATATCTTCCAGTTTTTCATTATCCGCTTTTACTTTGTATGCAAAATAATGCGACGTATATTTAGCCGCTATTTTTTGCGGCAACGGCGCTCGCGTTTTCAGCAACGCAGGCGGAATCACAATAACATCGCCGCTTTTAATCCGATTCGGATTCAAACGCGGATTGGCTTTGGCCAATTTCCGCCAATTTTTAGAAGTACCGGTATACCATGTGGCTATCAGAGATAGCGATTCGCCGGTCCAGCGCACGGTATGCTTATAATAATCCCTGCGGTATTCACCGGAAAAATTCTTCGGCAGGGGCTCGCGGGTCTTCAGCAAACTGACCGGTATAAAAACTTCGCTGCCGACGGCAATCTTTGCGGGATTAACATAGGGGTTAATCTCGGCTAGTTTTTCTGAATTTTTCGAATTTCCCGTATACCATTCCGCCACGTAAGCCAGAGTTTCCCAGGACCATTGAGACGTGTGGAGGAAATATACCTCCTGACCGTCCTTGCTGCCGGAGTCCTCGCCTTCTGAATTATTGGGATTCAACTTCTCTCTGATGGCAGACTGCCAATCATCAATTTTCTGCTCGACGCTGGCACATCCCCCCCACATACCGATAATGAATAATCCAACTATTCCGACGCAGGTGACGTTTCGAAGCCTGGTTTTCATCCTTTTTTGTCTCCAGTTTTCTGTTTCAATTGGCGCAGGTACTTTTTGGCGGATTCATTGCCGGGGTTTAATGCTACCGCCTGCTCCAGGTTGTTAATGCATTGTTTATGTTCGCCCAATTTTTCGTTAATGACAGCCAGATTAAACAGCGCTTCGTCCGTAAAGGCCGGATTCAATTCGACGACTCGGCGGTACATCGTCTTGGCCTGTTGATAATTTTTACTCACAGCATACACATAGCCGAGGTTGAAAAATGTATCCGGCAGGTGGGGTGCCAGATCAGCCACCCTTAAATACGTCTTAATTGCCTTGGGGTAATTCTTGCGGGCCATGTAGATATACCCTAAATTTGAAAGCCCTGAAATATTGTCCGGATCGACCTTCAACGCCTTTAACAAAAATTTCTGGGCCTGTTCCAGATCCGTCTCGATCAATTCAGCGGCCTGCCCCGATGAGGCCTTGACATAAAACTCGGAAATGTCCTTCATCAATGATGGGTCGCTGGCTAAAATTTCATCAAACAGCGTCAGGGCCAGAATGTATCGTTTAGCTTCGAGGGCCGCTTTGGCGGCCGCAATTTTGCTAAGTTCCACCGGCTCCGCGACAGCTGCGACCTGGGAAGCAAGGGCTGTATCCTCAGGCTGGGAACGTGAAAAAGATAATTGCATTATCCCTAAACCAACCACCAACAGAAAGGCCAGAACTACCAGGCCCGGCTTCAGGGCAGCAAATTTGAACCCGGATCGTGTCGATGTCTTGTTGTGGATTGCTTTCTCAGCAGGATTCTGTTTCTGGATCCGCAATACTTTGGCGAATTGCTGGGACATTCCCTTGAATATGGCCAGTTTAAATAGATTCAGTTTTTCAATCAGGATGGCTTTCGTCAGCATCACGGTACTATCATAGGTTCCGAGCACCGGTGTTGATTCGTCATTTTTTTCGTTCTCGCCAGCTTCAAAAATCTTGGATTTGGCCCAGAGTGCCAGTTCCTCCTCGGCATACTCCTCTTCAAATAGCTCCTTCATGTATTGGGCGAAACTTCTGGCATTAGGGCGCAGTGCAAGTTCAAATGCAAATTCTTCCACATCAGCCAGCATTTCACCGGCGGATTGATAACGGTTATCGGGATCCTTGGCCAGAGCCCGATGTAAAATCTCATTCAATTTGGCAGGAAGATCAGGAATCACCTCTTCCGGCGGATCATAATGTGCTTCGCGCACCAGGGATAGGACATGCATGGTTTCGCCTGAGAACATCCGTCTGACGGCCAGCAACTCGTATAATATGATACCGGTTGAAAAAATATCCGAACGATGATCAATTATCTGGCCGTTGGCCTGTTCCGGGGACATATAAGCCAGCTTGCCTTTGATCAAATTTTCTCTGGTTTTGTTGTTATGGCTGGCTGCCTTGGCAATACCATAATCAATTATTTTTACCTGCCCATCATAGGTCACCAGAATGTTTTGGGGATTTATATCGCGATGAATGATATTTAACGCCTGCCCCTGCAGGTCCTTTAAATTATGTGAATAGTCAAGTCCGGCACAAATTCGGGAAACGATGTAGAGAATATTTTCCATGCCCAGGGACAATTCTCTCATTTTGGCAGTTTGTCTGATCGTTCGCAAATCTTTGCCAAAAAGAAATTCCATGGCAATAAAATATTCATTATCCATACTGCCGAAGTCATAAATTTGAACAATATTCTCATGATGCAGCAGGGCAGCCAGCTTGGCCTCATCAATGAAAGATGTAACCAGATTTTCCTCTTCGGAGAGATTTGGCAGAATTTTTTTAATGGCAATCAGTTTTTCGAACCCTTGAACACCGGTCAATTTGGCACGAAACAGCTCAGCCATACCGCCCACGGCGATTTTATCTAAAAGCTGATATTTACCAAATTGTGTGGGTTGAAATACTGTCATAAAAATAAACCGACCTACATCCACCCGGCAAGGCACCTGCTCGCCAAAGCCTCGAACTCAGTAGACAATATTAATTAAAATATTTCTATCAAACTGATATATTTTTAATTTATGGCTTATGGCCGCTTGGCAAACCCGCCCTGTTAAGCGGTTAGACGACCTAAAAAGTTGGTATCCATGAATTGTATCGGCTCGTGGCAGTTAAAACTTAAGATCAATTTTGACTGGAATGTACTGAAATGAATTTTGGCTGAAAAGGAGACTAAGGAAATGAATTTATTATGATATTGTTTATACCTGGCCTAACGCAGCTAAGAAACCCTCATGGTGCGGACCGGCAATTCCATCCAATCCGTATCCTTTCTATACTGTTCCCCGCGGATTCGTTTGAATTCATCGTCCAGTTGCAGAAATACATCCACTATTTCAGGATCGAAGTGGGTTGTCCTGAGCCCCATGATGATTTGCCTGGATTTTTCATGGGTATAGGCGCGTTTATAGAATCGTTCGGTGGTCAGTGCGTCATAAACATCGGCCATTGCCACGATCCGAGCCGAGAGCGGAATATCTTCGCTATCAAGGCCCGCAGGATATCCGCTGCCATCCCATTTTTCATGGTGGTTATAGGCGATCTCTTTTCCCATTTGTAGAAAGGATTCGCCTTCAATTTGATATTCTATGGCTTGGATGGCATCACCGCCCAGTAACGTATGACGCTTGATAACAGCAAACTCCTCATCCGTAAGTTTATCAGGTTTTAATAGGATGGCATCAGGGATGCCGACTTTCCCGATGTCGTGCAAAATGGAGGATTGATAAATATTATCAATATATTCCGGGGTGATAATATTTTGGTACTTAGGGGTCTTGGCCAATTCTTCCGCGATAATTTTAGCATACTCGCGGATCCTTTCCAGGTGCGTACCGGTCCCTTCATCACGGTATTCGGCAAGCTTGGCCAGGCCCAGGATAGTGGCCATTCTGGCATTTTGCAGTTTTCTGTAAGAATCCAGCAGGGCCTGTTCGGCTTTCTTGCGCTTGTTGATGGTAAATTGAACATGGGATCCGAATATCAGGAAAAGACATAACACGATAAGACGCAGCCACATGCCACTGATGTTTGGGCCGAACAACTGACGATAGATGGTAATTTCTTTGGGCGAGAAGACATTTAAAAAGGCTTCGAGACCCCAATATAAAAAAGCCATAAAAATGCCGATCAATACCATTTGATCAGCCAGATTGACAGGTTTGCTCAGTATTTCTTTCAGCTTATTCATTTGAAACTCCGGCCCGGCAACACACTTATTTTTCAGTAATTAGTTTATCCTATTTGGCGCCTTAAGACCAGTGTATTGTGGCATACTCTCTGACGGCCCTGACACGGGTCCAACTGCAGACGGGCTCACGGCGATTGATGACCTTGCGCCGATATTCATCGGCCATACTCTAAAGAATTCAAAACCAGAGGACCATGATTTTACGAACAAGCTCATATTCCGGCCTTCTTATTTTTCCCTTTCCAATAACGGTGATACCTCCCGATTATGGGTTTGGGAGCAGAAACGGACTGCACATGTTTGATCCATTCGCCGGTCTCAATGCGCGCCTGGCGGAAGGCAGTTTGGATCAACTCCGATTGTTGCTGTGCGGATATGTTTTCTGCTTTATCAAGCCATTTTTTTTCCAGTTCGTCTCGCTGCTCAACATAGCATCCCAGCCGGGTCGGTAAATCCGTCAGGACCGCCCGATGCAATTTTTCATGATGCCACCACATGGTTGCATCATTATATGTTCCATCGGGTGCGGGACCGCTATCAGGCAGTCCGTTTGCGCCGAACCATATCGGCTTAAATAGAGATGTGCAGGGGGCTGCCGTGCCGGTCGCCCAAAAGGTTTGGATATCCGGTTTCAGATCGGCAATCAGCGAACCGGTGGTCTGGCAGGCATTGCGGGAAAGTTTATTGGCGGCGTGCGCACATATTCGATTGCCCAGAAAATGAGAATCCGGACGATAATCGGCCCCATGATGATCCCTTAAAATATCCATTGCCAGAGCAGCATCAATCCGCCCCCTGGCAGACTTGATCAACTCGGTGGATCGCTGACGCCGGCCGTGACAGGCCGAAAAAGTCGTATAAAACCAATCCGAGTAACAGCGGGCAAAATGAAAGGACGCTCCTTTTTTCAACCAGCCTTTTTGACGGGCGTTCTCAATGAGCCGGGGATGGCTTTCATCAAAGATCTCCCCAATGGACAATCCGTTACTGATTGAATAATAGTCCTTTATTTTAACGGCGGCCCACAAGTGACCGGCAGTCTCCAGAACCCAAGCTTCCCGGGGATCTGCAATGAGAAAGCTGTTGTGATAGGCCATGCGTTTGTCTTCATAGCCGCAAATGCCACCCTGCCCGAAGTCCGCCAAAAGGTCGACAATGGTTTCGAGAGCGTTAGATGCCGTAGCCGAACGCTCCAGTGCCAGTCGCAGGAGATCCATGCCGGTCAGCCCGTTTGTTTTCGCCAACGGCATCCTGGTCCAGACCGCCTCGTTGCCGATCACCACCCCTTTTTCATTGGCCCCCATTTCAGCCCCCCACATCCAAAACGGGCGACCAATTATAATTGCATATATTTCTTTAACCTGGGGCACGGCCAGGTAAGTACACTGGACTTTTCCCGGAGCAGAATGGTATCGGGCCGGATAGTACTCCAAAGCCTGCGCTTCATTCGGCTCCCGATCGCTGTTTTTGCCAAAAACGACAGATCCGTCCGCAGTTATCGAGGGCAGGGCAACAAAAGTGTCACACATCGCCGGTTTAAACCTTCTGTCAATAGTTGTTGGTTTTCGTTTCGAGTTATTCTGAGTTGTGAATTCTTTGCATTTTATAAAACATTTTCGCCACCAGACACCAAGACCCAAAGATAAATATAAGCTATAACAGACAGCTCAAAGCCTGCCTTACCTTTTGATGTTCCCCGGCAGGATGAATTCATATCTCCGACGCAGAATTTTGGTTGTCAACCAGCGGTCGATGCGGCGGAAGGATAGAAATAGAGTCCAGACAAGCTTATCTTCGCGGTAGTACTTTTTGACCGCATCAATTGTCAAAGGAACTTGGTCGGATACAAGCTGGCGGTTAAGTATTTCGACCGCCAGGGAAATCAGATCCGGCCGCTGCTCTTTAAATAGATTCGCCGCCAGATCTATCAATACCTGGCGTTGATCATAATAGCGATTGATGACATCTGCCAGAAAAAACCGGCGCAATATCCACCGTAGAAACGGCGGTGAACTTTTTAAAAACAACTCCGCATCCAACTGCTCGATGCCTTCTTGGCGAAATAATGGCGTGCTGGTGTCGATATAATAAATAGCCGATTGATCACGATCTTCAAGCCAGACCCAGTTGGACAGTTGGCCGTCCAATGCCAGTTTCAGGGCAGGATGTTGATCACGATTATAGCACCATATTTTTGAAATCTCAGAAGCGATAGATTCTATCAGCCATTGATTTTCGTCCGCTTCCAATTCGTGAATGAGCTGGTGTGCAAAGCGGCCGGCAGGAAGTTTTTCCTGGGCAATATAAAGGGTTACAGGGCGACCGGGCACCTCTATTATCGCGGTTTGATGGGGCGGAAGCCTCAGCCCGGCATCAATCAGCAAACGGCAATATTCATTAAAGACATTGGTGTACGCTTTAGCTGAAGAATGATCTTGAAACAACGGCATCCGTTTGAATGCCACGCGGGAATTATCGGCGATCTCAAATATCGCAGAAATTTCACCGAAACCGATAAGGGCCGCCGGTATGGGTGAATCCTTTAGATTTTGAGGATTCAATTTTTTTTCAAATTCGAATAAGAGATGTTCATCAACAAGCATCGTACCTGACTTCGGCTTTCAGATTTCAGATTTTATTTATCAAACAAATGATCCAGACGATCTTTAACGCCTATGATGGGCCGCAAGCGACGCGCCGAATTCAGGGCTTTGTCGAGTTGCAGCATGACTTCATCGATCTGCGATGGTTCCATCACCAACGGCGGCAGCATTTGACAGACACGCGGATCGTTATTGGCGTATATCATCAGCAAGCCATGATCATAAGCAGTCTTGGTCAGAAGCGGTCCGCAAAGTTCATCTTTTAATACCACTCCCATCATCAATCCCAACTGCCGCAAACCACATAATAATTTAGCATGCTTTTGTTTGAGGACGCCGATTCCCTTGTCAAAGCGCCGGGCCAGCCGGTTGACATGCACCAGAAAATCAGGGGCGGAAGAAATTTCCAGAACCTTTCGAGCAACTTGACAACCCACTTCTGCACCGCCAAAAGTTGACACATGAATGAAGGGATCTTTATGAAATACAGCCTCCAGCGGTTTACGCAATATGGTGGCTGCTATCGGGTATAAACCGCCAGCCAATCCTTTGCCCAGCACAACCATATCGGGGATAACCGCAAAGTGTTCAAAGGCCCAGAGTTTGCCTGTTCTTCCAAGTCCGGATTGGATTTCGTCTAATATCAGCAACAGGCCCCTTTGATCGCAAATTCTGCGGACTGTCTGTAAATAATCCTCGTCAGGGATGGCAATCCCCAGCGTGGCCGGGATAGTTTCCAGAATTATGGCAGCCGTGTCATCATCTGCGACCTTTTCGATGGCAGCCGGATTGTCGAAAGGAACTTGAACGAACCCGGGAGCCGACGGCCCAAAAATTTTACGGTATTTCTCATCACCGGCTGCCATTGCCAGGCCGGTGTGCCCGTGGTAACCACCTATCGCTGAAATAATTTTAGATCGCCGGGTGTAGGCCCTCGCTACTTTAAGGGCCAAATCTACCGCTTCGCCGCCGCCGGCTGCAAATACGGTGTATGTAAGATCTCCCGGCATCAGTTCAGCCAGCATTTGGGCCAGATCTGCCCTAGCTTTGCTCATCAGATGGTGATTGCCGATGTCATACTCATCCAGGGCATTTTTAAGCACGTCTATGAGTTCATGGTTGCGATGTCCCAGATTGAACACACCACCATTGCAGTGCAGATTGAACAGGCGTTTGGAATCGTCAATGTCCCACAGGTAGGGCCCTTCACGGCGACCCAATATAAATTCCATACCGTATTTCTGGAAAAAAACCGCCTTGCCGAAAGACACATGATTTTTGAATGCAGCCAACACCTGGTTTTTTAACCTTGATCGTTTGCCGTGGTTAATTAAGGTCATGGCGATTTATTGAAAAGTGAAGATTGTAGATTGAATATTGATGGATATGGACTTAATTTTTATACCTAACTTGGATAATAGTGAAAAAGATAATAAAATTAAATAATTTCATACTCTTAAAATATATTTCGCCCATCAATATTGACCTGAATCCTCTATCCTGTTAGAATAATAGACACCAGGCAACGGCTTAACTGCCGGCCGGCCTGCTCAATCTGCAATAATGACATATCAACAAAGGACCGTCAAAATGAAACAGAGGTTCAAACAGTACGCTCTCATCGCAGCAGCAGCAGCTTTGCTATGGTTTGTGCTGGATAATCATTTTATTATTAATGGACATCGGGTTCACCTGCTGAAAAAATCGACACTGGATTTGCACGACACGTTTGTCAGTTTGGACAACAAAAGGCCTGAAACTGTCATACAAAACGAAAGACTGCGCGAAGCAGGTATCGGAGATCTCATGGTGGAGCTGGGAATCATAACCGAGGATGAACGAAGCCAATGGGAAAGCAAATATTATTACGCCGATTAAACCCGTAGTAGAATGTGGCAACCCAAACCCGACCGCATCGCCCAATCATCGACAACGCTGCAATTTCCGCTGAGCCCGCGCACTCATCTGACACCTTCCGGTAAACAGTCGATCTCTAAATTTACCGGTTCAATCAGATCCATACAAAATATCAGCAAACACAACCAGCAGGCCACCGAGTTTGGGAGTCATGCTTTTATACTGAATTCCCAATGCGACTGTTTTCTCGTCTTCGGCATACACCTGCTTGCTCCAAACAATCTTACCTGCCACACTGACAATCATTGCATCACCTGGCATCGACATCCGGATCTGCACATTCCGGATATCCTGGTACATGGATGGCCCATGGGCGTATTTCGCATTCAACACAATGCACATGCCGCCAATCGATACATCACGGGTATAACCATCCAGAACAATCTGATTATCCCCTGATTTGCCGGGAAATATCTGCATCTCAATGTTGATGGGAAGTATATGGCGATCAATTTTGCGAACCCTGCGCAAGAGACCTTCTGCACCGATTTCCGATCGTGCCTTCAACAGGTCGATTAACCCCAGTTCAATGTTGGGATGTTTTTTACATATTCGCCTTAACTTGACCTTTGAAATCTTAACCAGTTCCGCAGCCGTGATGGTTTCAACAAATGTTTGCGAAATTTTTTCAGCATCATAGGGATAAATATCTCCAAAAAAATCATTCTCCGAAAGATATACGCAAGATTTTTGCGCTTCATCCTGCTTGCCGTTCAACGGCAAAAGAGTCGTTGCTTTTAAATTTCCAGTCACGATAAGGTACAGATCCGCTTCCTGATCGCCTATCTTTCTGACTGTTTTGCCGGCTGTCAAACGAACACGTACCATCTGATTCACCAGCGCTGTAAATTCGGTAAATGACAGACTGGTGATGAAAACATTGAGCGCCGTGTCATGAAAACTACCACCACGAAGAGCCCGGAAAAAACGTTGAGTTCTCTGTCGGGTTGGCTTTTTCAGCCGCCATTCGAGTATTTTGCAGATAATCGCCTGCAGCATCATCCCCAGCTCGATGTTCAAAGTTGCCGCCTTGCTGTATGATCTTATGGCAGCTTCAAGCGATTTTTTACGGACCAACAGGTCGGCAAACACTCGATGAAGCGCTGGATCATCGGGAAATAGTCTGAGAATGCTTCTGAACTCGCTGATCGAATCGATGGTGATGGAGCCATCGACGATGTGTTTGGCGATACTGATAGTTTGGTTGAGGTTTTTTACCATAGTGTCTTGCTAGACGACGGTATTATTAATATAGAAAATTGAAATCATTTTTAAGTATCAGCGTTGCCAATCGCATTGAGCTCAAGGGTAATCGGTCGTTCCTCCTCGCTATTGCCGGTAAACCGGATGGGGCCGGGGCGGCGGAAGTGATCATTTCCCGGTTCGGCCGCCAGCCATTTTTCACGGTGGGCTTTGAAAACTTGAAAAGCGATGGAATTTACATCCACGATACTTTTTTCGATCACCAGGGCCAGTTTGCTTTTCCGCTCTTCAAGATGCATCAGCGCTGCAATCGGTATTCCGATAGGCTCCCATCTGGCAAAATCCATATCCAGATTTTTGATGGCCGCCATCTGCCCGGTAGCCCCGTTGGCGATCAGGCTGAACACGGTCAGTCCCAGGTTATAGGTATAATTGCAGTCAAAGCGCGTGGGATCGTTTCCCCGGCCATCGTAACCGTAAAAATGAATTTGGGTTTTAAAACTCGGCATTGATTGTTTAAATATCTTTTCAACAGCCACTGGAATTTGATCACCGGCGGTCATCAATCCTTCATTCTGCAACGCCTGATTCAGAGTTTTAATTGAAATAATGCCGGGCTTTACCAGCAACTGCTCGGAGTCACTATAATTTTTAAACAACGCCGGTCCATAGCGCTCCGGATCAAGCCCCCCATTTCCAAGTGTTTTTGAAAAGTAGTCTTTTTGAATACCGACTTTGTAGGTACCCTCTTCCTTTAAAATGTTTAAATAATCCTGGACAAGACCCAAAAGGACTTTTTCGGTTTCAACCTGTGAGAATGGAAAGTTCCCGTGGCTGTCTCTTTCCATCAGCAGCCCTTTCTGGAAAAAGGCCGGAATATCGCTGAAGAGATCATCATCCCGGGTATTCCACAATTTGAAGGCGGCATCTTCCCGCGAGCGTTGCGCCAGTCGGCGCAGATATTCCAGTTTGTCTTCAAGCCGCGGAAAGGAGGAATGAAAATCTTGGTCATGGGTTTGATTAAAATCAGCAATTATCGTATTTAATTTAAGAATGAAAACCTGAATTTCATTAACAAATTCAAGTACGCCTTCGGGTATGACGATGACGCCGTAATTCTTTCCCACACTGGCTCTTCTGACAATACCCTCGCATATAATCCGCGACAGATGGCGCAGGGTCATACCATAGGCATGATAATCAATGGTATTGTCCTTTTGCGCTTTTTGTAAGCGATCTTTATCCACGTAATCCGCGAGGTCTTCACCAATCAGGGTCATGTTGGCATGGGTTTGCAGTGCCACCTCCAGGGCCAAATGGCTGGCCACTCTTCCCATGACTTTGCAGATATGCCAGTATTTAATATCCGAACTGCTGTCCGTACACAGGTTACTGATGGATCCCGCAAAGGCCCGGGCGGCGGTATGAAACCCAAACGACATGGCACACAATACGTTGCCGTCGGCATCTCTAACCTGAATATCGCCGTCAATGGTTTTGGGAACGCCGATGACCTGGATCCCATCGGCGAGCAACTCCTGGGCCAGAAAGGCGGCATTGGTATTGGAATCATCTCCGCCCACCACGACCAGGGCATCCAGCTGCAGCTCACGGCACGTTTGCCGCGACAGCTGCATCTTCTCGCTGGTATCGATTTTGGTGCGGCCAGTTTTAATCATGGTAAATCCGCCCAGATTTCGATACAGGCCAATCAATTCATCACTTAACTCGACGACTTCATTTTCAATGATCCCGTCCGGTCCCACCAGAAATCCAAAGACCTTTGTTTCCGGATTCGCCTTTTTTGCAGCATCGTAAAGGCCGGCAATAACATTATGACCACCCGGCGACGGCCCCCCTGAAAAAACGATTCCGATTTTGCGCGTTTTGCCATATTGCCGGGCAACGGCATCATCGACAGAATCTTGGCCCTTGATTAACTGCACCCTGTTGTTGATAATATCGGGCAACTGCTTTTCGGCTTCTTTGTCCAGCTCAAATCGATAGCGGTCGGTTTCTTGTAAAACTGTATAAGTATTTGAAAAAACGTCACATTGCGGAGGCGAATATTTTCTTCTTTCGAACATCTCGGCGTTAACATCATCTGTGACTTTTTTGACCTGAGGATGATTCAATATATTTTTCAAATTGATGGCCTTATTTTCCGGCATGGTGACCTCCAGTTTTTATTGAAGATTGAACACGTACACCCAAAAGCTAAGATTAAATGGCGGAGTGCAACGATTTCCGCAATGACTTCCGCTGCCGGCGGAACAATATTCAGTACTTATTTTCGGCTTTATTAATACCCGTCCCTGGACCACAAAGTCAAGATGATTCAATACAACCGAATAATCCGGATCCGCCTGACAAAAGAATCCTTTACAATATTTATTTTATAAGTTACAAGAAAATGTCCGATTGGCATTCAAATGCTAAATCAGTTTTAGTAATCGCAGTCCTTTTAGACTGCGGCGATGGTTTGGGTGATCGGCCCGTTGCGGTCATCAGATTGTTTAAACCAATATAAAAAAATAGAAGGAGGTAAGGTATGAAAAAAGGATTGGTTCTAGGTTTTGTCGTATTTGCGGTAATTGGATTTTTGTGCGCAACATCCGCCATCGGTGCGGATATCAATCTGGCTAAAAAATCCACGATTGAAAAGATATTGAAAAGAGGAGAACTGCGCGTCGGTTTTGAATCCGGCTACATCCCGTTTGAAATGACCAATAAAAAAGGAGAATTTATCGGCTTTGATATGGATTACGGCCGCCATTTGGCCAAATCCATGGGCGTGAAATTTGTACCGGTCAATACTGCCTGGGACGGTATCATTCCGGCTCTCATGACGGACAAATTCGACATTATTATGGGCGGCATGACCATCACCCAGGAAAGAAATCTAAAAATCAACTTTGCCGAGCCCTACATCGTTGTGGGCCAGGCCATCCTTTTACACAAGAAGCATAAAAACGCCGTTTTATCCATCAAGGATCTTAACAACCCCAAATACATCGTGACCTCCCGCATGGGTACCACCGGTGAACAAGCCATTAAAAAGTTCATCCCCAAAGCCACCTACAAAGGGTTTGAGGCAGAAGCCGAAGCCGCCATGGAAGTCATCAACGGCAAGGCGGACGCACTCATTTATGACTTGCCTTTCGTCGGGCACCAGTACGGCAGCCAGGGCAAAGGCAAAACCATCTTTTTAAGTGACCCGTTCACCTATGAGCCGCTGGCCTAGGCCATCAACAAGGGCGACCCGGATTTCCTTAACTATCTTAACAACTTCCTGAGGCAGAGCAAAGGAGACGGGTTTTATGATAGAACGTACAAAAAATGGATCACCGGCACCAAATGGAAGTCAGAGCTTGAATAATCAGCCGATCTGAATTTAATCCGTTTCCAATGAATCAACAGGCCGGCCAGACTTTAAACTAGCCTGGTCGGCCTCTTTTGCTTCAGACGGTCAAATAAATGCAAACCACGCTCAAGAATCCGCCTCGCAGGCGGGCAACAAGGCGTTGGATGTATTTTGCAGATGGGTTGTCGGCCAAGGGAGGCTCTGCGATCGAATATCTTTCCGCAGGATAGCGTTTCCAATGCTAATTACTCCGCCCTGACAAATAACAATACCAGGTGTGGATGAAACATATTTACAACCCTGAAGGTGCTATTTTTCAGGGCGGATTAATTCCCCTAAAGTGAAAAAGTTATGAGCACAACAATAAATTTAAGCAAGTTCACCAAACCCCGCTCATACTATATTTGGGTGGGGGTTTTCATCTTAGTTATCTTGCTGATTGCCGGTGCATTTTACTATGCCACTCAGAAAGTCGAGTATATTTGGCGCTGGAACCGTGTTCCTATTTATTTTATATATCAGGATGAAATCGAAATCATCAGCGACATCGACGGTGATATAGAATCCGTAAAAAAAGATGGCGATGATGCCGTCGTCACGGTCAAAGGGCTGCATAAGGTAGAATCCTATGTCGTCCCGGCTGACGGTCTGAAGGTCGCTGTTGGCGGGTATGTTTACGGCGGAGAAAGTCTGGCTGAATATAAGCAGTGGAAGCCGGGTCTTCTGATCATAGGCCTTTGGTTAACCCTGAAGATCAGTGTGATTGCGACGATTGGAGGAATTTTAATTGGAGTCATTGGCGGTCTGACCCGTATCTCGTCAAATCCTGCCTTGAAAGGGCTCACCATCATCTATGTTGAACTAATCCGGGGCTCACCCTTGATGGTGCAAATCCTGATCTGGTATTTTGTTCTGGGTACCGTAATCAATGACGTGCTGGCGGCATACGGGTTGGGACGGCTACCGGCCTTCTGGTACGGTGCAGCCTCATTGGCCTGCTTTGCCGGGGCCTACGTGACTGAAATCGTGAGAGCCGGCATTCAGTCCATCCACCGCGGACAAACCGAGGCCGCCCGCTCTCTGGGAATGTCATACGCGCAATCCATGCGCTATATCATCCTGCCCCAGGCGCTGCGCAGGATTTTACCGCCCCTGGCAGGCCAATTCATAAGCCTGATCAAGGATTCCTCTCTATTAGGCATCATTGCCATACGTGATTTAACCAAAGCGGCCCGCGAAATTGTTTCAGCGAGTTTGCAGCCATTTGAGGTTTATTTGCTCTTGGGAGCCTTATATCTTGTTTTAACTTTCAGCCTGTCCATGCTGGTTCAGTATATGGAGAGAAGGATGGCAATCCAGTGATTGAAGTTCGCAATATCAATAAAACTTTTCGTGTCCCGCACGAGGTCAATGCCCTGGTGGACGTTTCCACTAAAATCAGTGCCGGCGAGGTGGTGGTGGTTTGCGGGCCTTCGGGTTCGGGCAAAAGCACGTTTCTGCGGTGTCTCAACCGTTTGGAAAAGGCTGATAATGGTCACATATTAATCGACGGCATCGATGTGCTGGATCCGAAGACGAATATTAATAAGTTGCGGGCCGAGGTCGGAATGGTGTTCCAGTCCTTTAACCTGTTCCCCCATAAAAATGTCTTCGAAAATATAACCCTGGCCCAGAAAGTTGTCCGCAAGCGTTCCAAGGACGATGCCGAAGATAGGGCCAATGCACTGCTGATAAAAGTGGGAATTCAAGATAAATCAAGCGCCTTCCCGGACAATTTATCCGGCGGCCAGCAGCAGCGCGTTGCCATCGCCAGGGCGCTGGCCATGGATCCCAAAGTTATGCTGTTCGATGAACCGACGTCAGCACTGGACCCGGAGATGATCGGTGAAGTGCTGGATGTGATGAAAACTCTGGCCAAAGAAGGCATGACCATGGTGGTGGTAACTCATGAAATGGGGTTTGCCCGGGAAGTTGCCGATCGGGTTATCTTTATGGATGAAGGCGCCATCGTAGAAGTCGGAACACCGGAACATTTTTTTACCAATCCCACCCACGACCGCACCAAGCTGTTTTTGAGCCAAATATTATAGAGCGAATTAAGGGATTGCGAAATTGAGGGGTTGGGAAGAAAGTTTCGAAAAATCCAATGCCCCCACATCTTGTATTCGACCCCCTGAAATTATACCGCTTGTTGTGTTTTTCCCTTTACAACTGTGCATCTTGCTGCTACTATTTCCTATAAAACAGAAAGACATAAAACATTATGCATCCAGACCCACCGTTCTGCATGTGTGATCCGATACAGCTGGTTTAAATTCAACTTCTGAGCGGGTAAATGCATATTATGTTATGACGCTGTGTATCTATACACAGCGTTTTGCACGTATGATCGGATACAATAGGTTTCGCGAATTTCTTCTCCGAACAGTGTTCATACACTTTGCGGTGACAGGTGAATCCTTCTGTATCTCGCTAATGTTAATTTCGAGGAGAACTGCAGTAAATGAAGCTGAAAAAACTGGAAATAACCGGTTTTAAATCATTTTATGAAAAAGAATCCATCGAATTTCCGCCGGGTATCTCAGCGGTGGTCGGTCCGAACGGGTGCGGTAAAAGCAATGTCGTTGATGCCATCCGGTGGGTGATGGGGGAGCAAAGCCTCAAGCAGCTGCGCGGTAAATCAAAAGAAGACATCATCTTTTCAGGCACCAACGGGAAACCGCCGCTAAATATGGCCGAAGTGTCCTTAACACTGAGCAATGACAACGGCAATGCCCCCGAAGAATTGAAAGATTTCACGGAAATCAATCTAACCCGTCGTCTGTATCGATCCGGTGAAACCGCCTACTTTTTAAACCGGCAGCCCTGTCGATTGAAAGACATCCATAATGTATTCTTAGGCAGCGGACTGGGCGCCAAATCCTATGCCGTGATTCAGCAGGGTAACATCGGTGCGATAACTGAAGCCTCTCCGGAAGAACGCCGATATTTCATCGAGGAAGCGGCCGGAACCACCCGATACAAAAACCGCAAAACAGAGGCCCTGCGCAAGGTACAGATCACCAACCAGAATCTCTTAAGGGTTAATGATATTCTGGCGGAAATTAAACGCCAGATGGCCAGCTTGAAGCGCCAGGCAAGAAAAGCTGAAATATACAATAACTACCAGATTCGAATCAAGGCATTGGATGTACACCTGGGTATTCTTTATTATGATGATTATAGCGAGCAGATCGATAAGTCCGATTCACTAATAAAAGAATTAAAAGATGCCGACATCGGTCACACCTCTGAGTTGAAAAAACTCGATGCGGCTATCGAAGAAATCAAACTCAAACGCTGGCAAAAAAACCAGGAAATCGCCGAGCAAAAATCCCAAAAATATGACATCCAGCGCGATATCGATCGGACAGAGAACGATCTGGCACACCTGCGTAATGAAATCGATCGACTTGATCGGGAAGCTACTGAGTTGGAGGAAGCCCGTAAAGACCTCGTCCGGAAAAACGAGGATATGTTGTCTGAGATTAGCCAGGCCGAGCAGGAGGTCCTTCAGCTGAAATCGGAAATAGAAAAAGTCAGGCAAAATCTACGACAGCGGCGTCAGAGCAGCGAAGAATTCGGCGAAAAATTAAACCGGATCAACCGGGAACTTGAATCCGGCAAAGCTTACCTGATGGATCTGACGTCCCGGGAAGTCCAATATAAGAATATTTATCAGAACGCCGCCAGCAATAAAGAAAGCCTGCAAAGACGCCTCAAGCGAGCGGATGAAGAAGAAGTGCTGGCCCAGAATCAAATCAAGGAGACCCAAACCAAAGAATCCCGGGCCCGCAATCAGCTTGACAGGGCCAGACAACAAATCGAATCCCAGAACGAAGCAATCCGCATCAGCCGCAATCACCTTGATGAAAAATCCGCTGCATTGGCCGGGCAGGTCAAGCTGGCCCAAACGCTGGAGCTCGAGCGCAATACGGCCAAATCCCAGTATAACACCCTGAAAAAAATGGAGGACAACTTCGAGTGGTACCGCGACGGTGTCAAGGCTATCATGAGAGCTCGAAGCGCCATGGCCGATGATCAAAGCTCGCCACTGCCCCCGATCAGCCAGGAAACAGCAGCCAACGTGCTGGATCTTATGGCGGATATTATTGAATCTGATCCGGCCTATGAGACAGCCATCGAGGCAGTCCTGGGGGAATCATTGCAATATATTATCGTCAATGACCAGGCAACCGGCATGCAGGCAATTGACTACCTGCAAACTCACGAAGCCGGACGCAGCGGTTTTATCCCGCTTTCAACGGTCAGGTCAATTTCTGAAGGCGCCGGCAAAACACCGACCCCTTCCCGTTTCCTGCTGAACCATATTAACGTGAAAGCGGGGTTTGAAAAAGTAGCGCAGGCTCTTTTAGGAGATGTCATCATAACCGAAACCATCCAGCAAGCGCTGGAATTGTTTAATCAAAACGGCAATGTGCAGCGAATCGTCACTAAAAACGGAGACGTAATTTCTCACCAGGGTATTCTGGTTGGCGGCAGTAAAGATAAATTGAGCGGAATTCTGGCAAAAAAACATGAAATTAGAGAGTTGAACCGCCAGGGGGCCGAATTGACCCAAAAACTGGAGCGCGCCCGCAACGATCAGCATGAATTAGAGTCTGGGGTTCAAAAGCTTGAAAGCACGATGCAAAAACAAATCGAGCAGAAAAACCGTTTGACGGAAGATGAAATCGAAGCTGAAAAAGCGCTCTACAAGACCGGAGAAGATCTCAAAAATGCCCGGCGCCACCTGGAAATTGTCCAGTTGGAGCAGGAACAACTTTTAGGTGAAACAAGTGACATCGATGATGAGATGACCCAATACAACACGGCCATCGCAAAGATATCCGACGAAATCCATGTAGCCCAAGGCACAGTTGCCGAGACATCCCAGAAAATCAGTGACGTCTCCTCACAGATGGAACAATATAATCAGACAGTGGTTGACCTCAAAATGCAGCTGACAGCCTTGAGTGCCAAACAGGAAAACAGCAACAACAGCTTAAAGCGGTTGAAGGAATTCCACGAGGATGGTCTGATGCGGCTCGAACAGCTGTCCCGCGAAATTAACCACAAAAGGCAAAAAGAGGAATCTTCCAAGCTCAACATCACCGGTCAAGAAGAAAAACTATCAGGCATGTACGGCGCGATAAAGCGTTTGGATGAGTCTATTGATCGCGATGAAGTCGATTATCAGCAGATTGATGCCCGGCTCAAAAACAGCGACAGTAAAATATCCAATATTAAAAGCAGGCGCGAAAAATCGCTGGAAAAATTCCGAACGCTCGAACTTGAACTGTCCCAGCTCCAACTCAAACGCGATAATACCGCCAACCGGCTGGAGGAACGATACCAGAGCGAATTTGAATACTTGAAAGCTGAATTCAGTCAAGACGATGCGGCCAGGGCGATCATTGCCGATATGACCATCGAAGAGATGGAAACCGACTTGAAGAACAGCAGAGAAAAGATTGCAAAAATCCTCGATGTCAACCTGGGCGCGATTAAGGAGTATGAACAGCTTAAGGATCGCTTTGATTTTCTAACGACGCAACGCGATGATCTTCTTAAAGCCATTGAAGATCTGCACAAAGTAATTGAAAAGATAAACAAGATTACCCAGCAAAAGTTCATGGAGACTTTCAAGGATATCAATGAGAAATTAATGGAAGTATTTCCGCGGCTCTTCGACGGTGGCGAAGCCAGAGTGGTGCTGATTGAACCGGAGAAACCGCTGGAATCCGGCGTGGAGCTTATGATTCATCCGCCGGGGAAAAAATTGACGCGCCTGAGTCTGCTTTCCGGTGGTGAAAAAGCGCTTTCAGCCATCGCGTTTATTTTTTCAATATTTTTAATCAAGCCGGCATCGTTTTGCCTGCTGGATGAGATCGACGCACCGCTGGATGATGCGAATGTTTTCCGTTTCAATAATTTGCTACAAATCATCGGGGAAAATTCTCAAATTATCGTGATCACGCACAACAAACGCACCATGGAATTCGCCGACATGTTGTTCGGCATCACCATGGAACAAAAAGGGATCTCGAAAGTCGTTTCCGTCAACTTCGCTCGCACAGAACTGCGTAAAGCAAGCTGACTGAATGAAATGAATATTGAATATTCATTTGTCATTCAGACCGGAGGTCGCACGTCATGGCGTTAAAGTGGTTTCGGAAAAATAAAAAAGATACAGAGGAAAAAGTTGATCCGGAAAATGACGCTCAGCAAGCGGAATCGGAAGAAATAGGCGATCCGGAAAATTTGGAATCCGATGATCAAGCGATAAGTGAACCGCAAGACGGAGCCGATGCGTCTGAAAATGTGATCGAGGATGAAATAGAAGAATCCACTGCCCCCCCGGACAAGGACGCCCCCGGCAAGCCGGAGAAGACCGGATATTTTAAACGCTTAAAAAACCGTTTATTCAAATCGCACAAATCCTTTTCCGGCGGTTTCGATAGAATTTTTACCGGCAAGACAAAAATCGATGACGAAATTTTAGCGGAACTGGAAGAACATCTAATAACCTCAGACATCGGTGTCCAGACTACCATTGAACTCATTGAAAGAATTTCGAAAGCAAAAGTTAAAGACGTCAGTCAGGTAAAATCAATACTAAAAAATGAAATCCTATCAATTTTAAGCTCTCAGCCCGATGCGCCGGAAGAAAATGACAACACGCCGCATGTTGTGCTGGTGGTGGGCGTCAATGGCGTCGGGAAAACCACAACGATCGGCAAAATAGCCGCTTCTGCCAGCGCCTCCGGTAAAAAAGTCCTGATTGCAGCAGCCGACACCTTCCGTGCCGCGGCGGTTGAACAACTCGGAATTTGGGCCGAAAGGGCCAATGCTGATTTTGTCAAACACAAAGAGAATGCCGATCCGGCCGCGGTAGCTTTCGACGCAGTCGCCGCAGCATCAGCCCGCGGATGTGACCTGGTACTCATCGACACGGCCGGCAGACTTCATACCAAAATCAATCTGATGGAAGAGTTAAAAAAAATCAAGCGGACGGTGGCCAAACAGCTGGACGGAGCACCCCATGAGATTTTGCTGGTTTTGGATGCCACTACCGGACAAAACGCCTTGTCCCAGGCAAAATTATTCAATGACGCCCTGGATATCAGCGGATTGGTATTGACCAAACTTGACGGAACTGCCAAGGGAGGAATTGTTATCGGCATATGCAGCTCTTTGAACATACCCCTGCAGTTTATCGGGATCGGCGAACAGATCGAGGACCTCAGGCCGTTTGATGCGAAGCAGTTTATTGACGCGCTGTTGTAGTTTTGCTGGTTCGGAGTTCTGAATAAAAAAGCGTTGATTCACACGAATTTGGTTGACATTTTAGTTGACATAAATTTAACATCTAATATGGACTCAGGAAAATAGGCGATCAGACCTGATTCAGCGGCAATTAACCACTAACCCAAAGGAGGTACAGTATTATGACAAAAGCAGAACTCGTAGAAAAAGCGGCAAAGGATGCCAAGATTTCTAAAGTTGCAGCAGCGTCAGCACTTAACTCTTTTATGGACAGCGTCACCAAAGCACTGAAGAAAAAAGACGGCAAAGTTACGTTGGTTGGCTTTGGCACATTCTCAAAGGTTCGTCGTAAGGCACGTAAGGGCCGCAATCCCCAGACCGGTGCGCCGATCAAAATCAAGGCCAGGAATGCCGTTAAATTTAAAGCCGGCAAAAAGCTCAAAGGCTCCGTATAATCATACTTTCACGGGGGGTGGTTTATTACTTCCCATAAGCCACCCCGCCCCTAAGTCCTATCCCTGCCGCCTAAAAAGCATGATGATTAAGGAAGTCACGAATTTTCACGAATCAAACATCACGCTCGAAAGCAATGTTGAATCCTTTGAACTCGCCGGTATAGGTATTCCAGGTCACCGTCACGTCTGTCACCTCAGCCAGGGGCGGCCCTTGGCGACACCAGTCCAGAACAGCATCTACCCGGTCCTGATCCCCTTCCAACAAAGTTTCGACACGACCATCTTTAAGATTTCTCACCCAGCCGGATACGCCGAATCTATCTGCCGCGCGTTTGGTTTCCATTCTGAAAAATACGCCCTGCACCCGGCCGCAGATGATTGCAATGGCCCTTGTTTTTGTCTCCATGATTCCCCCCTTGTGCTTCGCACGCCATAGAGCATAGGGTTAAGATTCTAAATCAAGGTACGTAAAGAAAGATATCAATAAAATTAAAAGCTTTTGGGGTCGTCACGGGACTGCACTATAAAAGCGATGTTGAAGTCAGTGACGCTTTGCCCTTAGCGCTAGACGCGCTGCCATTATTTTTCGGCTCCAAGCATATGCTTAAATGCGGCTTCATCCAATATTGCGACACCCAACTCCTGCGCCTTCGCCAGTTTCGATCCGGGCGATTCACCAACAACTACATAATCTGTGTTGCGACTGACCGAGCTGCTGACCTTGCCACCGGCCGCCTCGATCAGCTCTTTTGACTGTCGTCTGGTCATCGTTTTGAGAGCGCCGGTCAGTACAAATGTTTGGTCTGCGAAATCGCCGGTAGGGGCGAGCGTTTCGAATAAAATCTGCACCCCGCTGTTTAAAATACGATGCACAGTGGCTAAATTATTTGTCTGCCTGAAAAAAGCGGCGACACTTTTGGCCACGGCCGGACCGACACCTTCGATCGCCGTCAGGTTCTCTTCCGAACAATTCGTTAACTGATTAAGACTGTCAAATCGACCGGCCAGCAACACGGCTATATGTTCGCCGACATGACGGATCCCCAGGGCATACAAAAACCGAGCAAAGCTGATTTGTTTGCTGGACTCAATGGCATCCATTAGATTTTCAGCCGATTTTGCCCCCATCCGATCCAGGGCCGCAAGGGAATCGGCATCCAGCTTAAAAAGATCGGCGTAAGACGACACCATTTGTTTTTCAACGAGCTGATCGACCAGCTTATCCCCCAGTCCGTCGATGTCATAGGCTCCCTTTGAGGCGAAATGCTTGATTCTCTCTTTTACCTGGGCTGAGCAGCTTGCATTAATGCAGCGAATGGCCGCCTCCCCTTCGGTTCGAACAACCGGCGATCCGCATACCGGGCAGGCATCGGGCATGCTGAATTTTTTTTCTTGGCCGCTGCGCTTGGATGAAATCACTTTGACAACTTCGGGAATAACATCACCGGCTCTTTGAACCAACACGGCATCTCCGATGCGGATATCTTTTTTTTCAATTTCGTCTTCATTGTGAAGGGTCGCCCGGCTAACGGTCACGCCACCAACACTAACAGGTGCCAGGTGGGCTACCGGCGTCAGAGCACCCGTGCGTCCCACCTGCACCTCGATATTTTCCAGCACGGTGGTTTCCTGCAGCGCGGCGAATTTATAGGCGATCGCCCAGCGTGGGCTTCTGGTGGTCGCCCCAAGTTTCTGCTGCAACTGGAGGCTGTCTACCTTGATCACCATCCCGTCGATGTCATAAGGCAGCTGATGCCGGGTTTCGCTCAACTGTCGATAAAACTGCAGTATTGCTGGGACCGTAATTCGGGGCTGGATCAGTGGATTAATTTTGAATCCCCAGGTCTTCAACGATTGCAGCAACTTGCAGTGTGATTCGAAAACAATGTCAGCGACCCTTCCAACACCGTAAAAAAAGATGTCTAAGGGCCGGCCGGCGGTAATTTTAGAATCCAATTGCCTCAAAGATCCGGCGGCGGCGTTGCGCGGATTGGCAAACGGCGGTAAGTCCTGCTCAACTCGTTCCTGGTTTAATGTTTTAAAAGCTTCAATTTCGATAAATACTTCCCCCCTGACTTCGAGCCGGGAAGGAAATTCACTACCTTGATCGGCCTGCATCACAAGCGGGACGGCACCGATGGTGCTGACATTGGCGGTAATTAATTCCCCGCTGACTCCGTCACCTCTGGTTGATGCCGCAGACAGTTTGCCATTTTCATAAACCAGTTCCACGGCAACCCCATCCATTTTGGGCTCTGCCGTATAGCTGATCCCGCAATCCGTGCCCAGGTTCCGTTTGACCCTCCGATCAAATTCCAGGATGTCGTCATCATTAAATGCGTTGTCCAGGCTCAACATGGCGGTCGAGTGGGCAATGGTTTCAAATTTGGCCAGCGGCGGTGCACCCACCCGGACACTGGGTGAATCCGCCCGGACCAGCTGTGGATAAGCTTGCTCCAACCGGATTAGCTCTTGCATCAGGCGATCATATTCGGCATCCGAAACTTCCGGATCATCGAGCACGTAATAGCGATAATTATGATGATGGAGTAATTCACGAAGATTGTTAACCTTATTAACAATTTCAGTCTCAATTGTGCTCGGCATGGCAAAAAAGTTCCTGATGGCTGCGAGTTATTGGCTGCGGGTTGCGGGTTAGAAGAGGCGTGAAGCCCAATTATACAAAGGGGTACATTTGCCACTCGACGTTAAAAGAAGATAATTCTCTCGCCCATGCTTGCATCCCACTCCGCGGGGCTTCGTTCGAGTCCACAGAGTTAGCAGAGAAAAAAATACTCTGTGTACTCTGCGAGCTCTGTGAGATACTTGGAGAAATCTGTTACCATATTAAGTCGTTTCGTTTCTCATTAATAAATGCACAATGCGACCATTTTGCGACCTGGATCTGTTACGGTACTATCAAAGACCGGGAAGCAATTCTTTGATCAACCGGCACACAGTTTGCCGGCCTTGCACGAATCGATCATGTTTGAAACCGGGACGCCAGCTCAAGGTAGACAGATCATCGGATACCACCAGAATGCCGGCCAGATCCACCCCACGAAACAGCGCAACGGAATAAAGGGCCGAAATTTCCATCTCGACCGCCAGAATCCCGTTTTGCTGATGAGTGGTAACCACACGCGGGATTTCGCGATAAACAGCATCGGTGGTCCAGACTGCTCCCTCTTGAAAATCACAATTATGATGGACCAGCATCTGCCGGACTTTGGACACCATGGGAAAATTCGCCTGCAATTTGGGATTGTCCCCCGTTCCGTAATGTTTAGAGGTTCCTTCATCTATATAGACGGAGGTCGGCAGGATAACATCACCAATGTTCACCCTGTCTGAAACAGCGCCGCACCAACCGATAAATATGATATGGCGGGCACCCCAGGCAATCAAAGTTTCCAACAGCATGACCGCGTAAGGTGCGCCGACAAACGGGCCGGTCACCGAAAGCCCGCCGGGGTTGCGTCTGTCAAAATACAGTCGACTCATAAACAATGGCTGGAAATCATCTCTTGAAAAATTCAAAAGTTGACACAAATAAGAAAGATCTGCCCGGGTTGCCGCCATCACGGCAACGGGCCCGATATCCGGTGAACTTTTGGTCTTTTGCGGGTTTACGACAGCATCGTAGTTTTGCACGTAAAGCGTCCTATGGGAAAGACTGGATAACTGAAGAACAGTTTTATAACAGGACAGAATTTCTCAAATATTCAATATTGATTCTTCACGGATCAATCAACCTCTATTCCGGTTTGGCCAGCTTGGTCATCTCATCTTTCAGTTCGTCGATAATATCATAAATCCACATCAGATCCTCGATGGTTAAACGGCCGGCTTTAACAGGCGCCCGATCCGAACCGTCTTTTTTCAACAAAACGCGGGGACCGATTTGCACTTTCGGCTCCCCCTTACCATATTGGTTGATTGATACAATCAGCCCGGTCTCTTCACACTGCCACTTTTTTAGCATCTTATCCAATTCAGGATCGTAAGGCATCGTCTCCTCCAGTTCCTTGTGTTCTATCCTTATTGCAGGTGGCTTCGGCAAGCCTCGCAAAGGGGTTTACTCAGTTAACATTTTGAAAGCGTATTCTTTCGATTTATAAAGACGGAGCGAAGCGACATCCGTAAATATTCGATTTGCAATTCCCCGAATAAGCGGGATTTACCCATCGCTACAACCGGCTTGGCCGGATTACGTTGTCAGTTTGGAAAAATCCGCTAATTTGCCAAACAAGTCTGCGATCATATCCAGCAGCGCCAAGCGGTTGTGACGCACCTTGATATCTTCCGCCATTACCATAACCCCTTCAAAGAAAGAATCCACGGGATCTCGCAGCGAAGCGATTTTTACCAGTGCCTGATCATACAACCCCTTGGCCAAATCATCCTCAACCCGGTTTTTTACCTGTTCATATGCGTTGAGCAGGGCCGCTTCGGTTTCGTGTTGAAATAATTTTTGATCCGGTTCATGCATTGTAATATCATCGGCCTTTTTGATGATGTTCACCACCCGTTTAAAGGCAACAGCCAAGGGTTCGAAATCGGGTTTGGCTTTGAGTTGCTCGAGCGCACCGGCTCTGCGCCAGGTATCCGGGATGCGATCGGCAGCTACACTGAGAACGGCTGCGACCGTATCTTTGGAAAATCCGTCATCAACCAATAAATTGGTCATGCGATTTTTCAAAAATGTGGCGACCTGTTCTTGAACCGCCGGCAGGTTCTCTGGTTTGAAATGCCTCAAGCTTTCCGCAATTAAATCAGATAGGGAGAAGGAAAATCCTTGATCCTTCATAATCTGAAGGATGCCGATACCCTGCCGCCGCAGGGCGTAGGGGTCGGAAGCACCCGTTGGTACCAGCCCGACACTGAAGCAGCCGCAAATCGAGTCAATTTTATCGGCGATGGAAAGGATTGCTCCGACCGGAGTCTCCGGCAGCGGTGCTCCGGAGTAGACAGGACGATAATGCTCTTCGATGGCAGTTGCCACCAGAGGGGATTCCCCTGCAACAGCCGCATAAACACGTCCCATAATTCCTTGCAATTTCGGAAATTCACCCACGACCTGACTAACCAGATCGGATTTACTTAACATGGCGGCGCGGACCACGTGTTTTTTAAGATCAGCAAATTCGGCTGCCGGCATCGGTTCATGCGCAACGGCAGCGGATATGGAGTCAGCGACCTCTGCGACCCGTTCTATTTTTTCATATACTGTTCCCAGATCGGCTTGAAAAAGAACCTTTTTAAGCATCTGCACCCGTTCATCATTGGAAACTTTAAGGTCGCCTTGATAAAAAAACTGGGCATCTGCCAGCCGGGCGCGCAGGACCCGTTCGTGACCTATAGCCACAATCGCCATGTCTTGGGCCACCGTGTTATTGACGGCGATAAAACAGGGCATCAGCTTATTATATTTGTCGACGACGGCAAAGTATTTCTGATGTTCTCGCATGGCATTAATTAAGACTTCATCGGGAACTTCAAGAAACTCTTTATCAAAGTTCCCCGCGACTACCACCGGGTACTCAACCAGATTGTTGACAATATCCACCAGTTCATCATCCGGCAAAATGCTGCCGTTCAGCTGTCTGGCGACATCGGCGATATCGTGTTCCAGCTTACTGCGCCGATCCTGCATATCGGCCATCACTTGCGCGGAACTGAGCGTGCTCAAGTATTCCTCAGGCGCTTGCAGTTTTATTTTTGCCGGAGACATAAAACTGTGCCCGTTGGTGTACCGGTTGCTTTTTATATTGCCGAGTTGAAATTTGACGACTTTATGGCCCAATAACGCTAATATCGTATGAATTGGCCTGGCAAATTCAATGTCCAGGTCCGCCCATCGCATTTTTTTGGGAAACGGAATCGATAGAATCACTTGTGGCAGAATATCCCTTAGCAGTGTGCGGGTTGCGATGCCTCGTTGTTTCATTACAGCGGCTAAATAAGCTCCCTTGGGAGTTTCTTTTACCACAAGTTTTTTTACCGGCACGCCTACTTTCTCTGCAAATTTAAGGGCGGCCGTTGTGGGGTTGCCCTGATCATCAAATCCGACTTTTGCGGGAGGGCCGATGACCTCGCTTTGAATCGACTTTTGCTTGTCGGCCACATCCTCGATCTTGACCGCCAGCCTGCGCGGTGTGGCATATACTTGGGCCTTACCATGATCAATGCGGGCATCGGTCAACTTTTGCAATAGCGCAGACGATAACGCATTTAAGGCAGGTGTAATATATCCCGCCGGGATTTCTTCACTTCCAATTTCAAGTAATAAATGGCTCATAATCACCTCAATGTCGCGCTGCGAGTTGCGCGCTACGGGTTGCGAGTTTCGAGTTTCGAGTTGCGGGATCTGCTTTACGCGATGCGAGTTGCGGGATAGGCGATATTGTTGTTTTATTTGATGTGAATCAGTTTTTACCCCGTAACCCGCAACGCGTAACACGCAACCTTTATTTTTTATTCTTCGACAATGGATACCCCATTTCTTCCCGCTGATTTAAATATGCTTCGGCACATCTACGGGCAAGATTTCTGATACGGGCTATATAGCCGGTGCGTTCGGTAACACTGATGGCTCCCCGGGCATCCAGCAGATTAAACGTATGCGAACATTTCAGGCAAAATTCGTAGGCCGGTAAAACCAGCTTCTCGTCGATCTGCTTTAACGACTCTCCCTCGTATTTGCTGAACAGATCAAATAAAACGGAAACATCGGCCGTCTCAAAATTGTAAGTTGACTGCTCGACTTCCTGCTGGTGATGCACATCCCCATAGCTTATGTTTTTATTCCATTGCAGATCGTAGACATTGTCAACGCCCTGCAGATACATTGCAATACGTTCCAATCCGTATGTCAGCTCAACGGAAATGGGGTGGAGTTCAACGCTGCCGGCCATTTGAAAATAGGTGAACTGGGTAACCTCCATGCCGTCCAGCCATACCTCCCAGCCTAATCCGGCGGCTCCCAGGGTCGGTGATTCCCAGTCATCTTCAACAAAACGAATGTCATGCTCAAGTGGATCGACGCCCAGCACCTTCATACTCTGCAGATATAATTTTTGAATATCAAAAGGCGATGGCTTCATCAGGACTTGATACTGATAATAATGCTGCAGACGATTCGGATTATCCCCGTAGCGCCCGTCCGTCGGTCGCCTGGAAGGCTGGACATAGGCCACGTTCCATGGTTCCGGACCTAAAGCCTTTAAGGTTGTGAAGTGATGAAACGTTCCAGCACCGACCTCCAGATCATAGGGTTGCACCAGCACACAGCCCTTGCGTGTCCAGAATTTGCTGAGTTCTAAAATTACATCCTGAAAATACATTGTGTGTTCCTTTTCTTAACCTAGGTTTCAGTGTTCAGGTGTCAGGTGTCAGGTGTCAGGTGTCAGCACATTCTCTCACCTGACTGTCACCTGAAACCTGACACCCGAAACCTTGATCCGCATAGGAACGGATTAATCGTCATTCCACAACCAGTCCCTTCGAATCAATTTTAGCATCCAGCAGACAGGCCTCTTCTCTGGCCGAAAGTGTCTTCTCCCATAAAGGCCTCAATCTGTCAATATTTTCAATTTTTCCCACGGCCCACAGGCACCCTCCGCCGCCGGCACCCGTAAAGCGGGCTCCGCAATCGTTTTGCCGCGCAATATCCACCAATCTTTCCCCGACACTATCCAGCACGTCCGGGGTAAGGGTTCTTCGAATGGCCGTTTCCCGGTTCATCTGGATGGCAGCCTGCTGATAGTCACCTTTGACCAGAGCGGATGCAAAATTTTGCGTGCACAAAATTATTTCTGCCCAAAGATCTCGATACCTGCCGGAGAGAAACTGTCTTACCCATAGCCCATTGATATCTTTGGAAGCATGGGGTTGGCCGCAATAGGCGATCAGCAGATGACGTTCAACCTCTTTGTGCAAACCTTTTCGCATGGCGCACTGTCTTTTAAACACCGATTGTTTCGGATCAGCCTGCCAATGCCAGATATTAACACCGCCATAAGCCGCAGCGAGTTGATCTTGAATACCGCAAGGCACGCCGGCGACGGATTGCTCAATCTGATATGCCGTAAGCGCGATTGAGCGGCGATTCATTCGTACGGCTGATTTTTCATGTGCCGTCAACTTTGAGAATGCCGCAACCAGCGCCACAGCCGCAACAGATGACCCCCCCAAGGCACTGCGTGGGGGAGATTGGGAGTCAATATCAATATGAATGCCGCGCGCGCTGAAATAGGCAGCAGTAGCAAACATCAGCCCCAGCGGGTGATCAAAAGGCGCAGCGTCTGCAGTAAATTGAGCATCTTTAAATCCTCTGGAAGAAATTTTAATCCGTCCCCTGGAATAAGGTTGCAGTCGAACCCGGGTTCTGAGCCCTAAGGCAATGTTAAATGTACAAGGCGCAAGGTACCGTAGCGGATAGCTAAACGTGGAGATATCCAGTGTGCCCCCCATATCGATCCGGCAAGGCGCCGACGCTTCTATCGGCTCTGATTCAAGTTTTTTTGTAATATCCTTTACCATAGCAGCTTTGAACACCGTATATTCTGCTTCAAATTAATATTTTTCACTCTCCCCGCCTTCCGAATTCAAACATCAATGATAGATACTCCTTTGTGCAATGTTAATTCAAACCGCTATTTGAAATTGTTTTTTTCCGCATTCCGCATTCCGACTTCCGCATTCCCTTCAATCCCGAACCTGACGCAAAAATTTCAAACTGCGCGGCTGTTTGCCCAGATGATAGCTTGCAAACTCTTCCAGAAAATGAGTACTTTCTTTAAGCGCTGCTGGACTGAATTTCATTCTGGTTGCTTTGGCTAAGTTACCGCTTTCAACCCACAAAAGCTGTTTGATTGTTCCCCGGGCTAGCGATAGGCGCGACGCAGAACGGCTACTGCAGTTCCCGCACAAAATCCCCCCTCTTTGCAGGTCGAGGTTGATATTAGTCTGTTGAATATTTTCCAATTGCTTATGGCACAGAATGCAGGCCGTCAAATGTGGGTGATGGCCGGATAAACTCAAAAACCTCATTTGAAATAATATATTTAAGGCGGCCTCTGTTGTTTGTCCACTGTCGAGTTCAGATAAAACATGCTCGAATAGAGAATATAGGGCATCCTGTTTATAATTGTCTTCCATCCAGTTGTAAATTAATTCAGCCCAGTAGCTGGCGTAAGCCGTTTTCTTGAAATCAGCTCTAATTCCACCAAACGGTTGCTTTAATACCGCCTCCTGCAAAACGGGCAGTCCTTTGCCCCGGCCGGTACTCGCCACCAGCTCCAATATTGAAAATAGCTCCAGGATACCGGCAAAACGCTTGGTACTCTTTTTGGCGGATTTTGCTATCAGAGTCAATTTGCCGCTTTTCAGCGTAAAAAAGGTGATGATAACATCATAATCTCCATAATCCATCCGTCGGAGCAAAATGGCGGGCGTAGAAAAAACCGGCATGTGCCTATATACCAAGGAGAGTTGTGGCGATTACAAAATAAAATAATACGCTGATAATATCGATAGCGGTTGTTACAAATGGGCCTGTCGCCACAGCAGGATCAATATTAACCCTTGCAAATCCCATGGGTACCAGAGATCCGACAAGGGCTGCTATGGACATCGAACTGACAACAGCCAGAGCAACCGATATGGCTAACGCCAGCGTGCTATAGCGGAATTGAGCCACACTGCCGATGAGCAGCCCGTAAACCAGACCCAGAATGACGCCGATCGTCAACTCCTTTAAAACAACGGACCAGAGATCTCTTGCATGGAGGCGTCCGGTCGCAAGTCCCCGCACCACAATCGTGGAGGACTGCGTACCGATATTGCCGCCCATTCCCATGATAACCGGGATAAAAGCGGCCAGATAGGTAAATTTCAATAAACTGCTTTCAAACTTACCGATAATAAAGAAGGCCAGGATACCACCGATACAACTGGCGAACAGCCACGGCAAACGAATTCGGGTGCTTTTTAAGATGGACTTGGTTTCGACAAATTCTTCACCCGCTCCCGCCATTCTCAAAATATCTTCGGTAGCCTCTTTTCTGATAATATCGATGACATCATCAACGGTGACAATTCCAACCAGTCGGTTGGTTCCGTCAACCACCGGTACTGCCAAAATATCATAGCGGGCAACTATTTTGGCCACCTCTTCCTGGTCCATATCCGTCTGAACGGAAAAAACATCCGTGGCCATGAAGTCCTTGAGCGGCGTATCAGGTGGTACGACCACCAGTTGACGCAGGGAGCTGACACCAACCAATTTCCCATATTCATCAACCACATAGAGATAAAACGGCATTTCGACGTCAGAATGCTCTTTTTGCAGTGACTCGATGGCTGCCCTGGCGGTGTTGTCCTCTTTGAGGGCAATGAAATCGGGCACCATTATGCCGCCGGCGGTTTCGTCGTCGTAACGCAGCAGACCTTCAACCTCCTCCGATTCCGCCGTCTTCATCTTGTCCAGAATGGTCTTGGATATATCTTCCGGCAATCGCCCGATAATATCCGCAACATCATCGGCCGGCATGCTTTCCAGGATCCGGACAATATCTTCAATTTTCATGCCCTCGATAAGGTCCTGGAAGGTGTCCTCATCAAGTTCGCTGAACAGAACACCTTTTTGCTCAACATCAGATATCATCGTAAACAGCTTGCGCTGTTCAGTAAGGGAAAGTGAGCGAAACACCACCGACAGGTCGGCCGCATGGGTTTTGTTCACAATTTTGCCAAGATGGCTCGTTGCCCCCCGACGTAGCAGTCGTTTAATACTTTCAACCAGTATTCTGTTGCGATCCGATGGCATATCTTTAGCCTACTTAATTCAGCTTGAGATGGAAAAGGGATTGGTGTTCATGTGCCTACGGCAAGTGCATGGTCACCACCTGCCCGCTTTCACCTGGAATGGGGACAGGTGTATCGTTAAGCGTTATTTTAATGCCGCCGGCATTGCCGATAAGAAGATTGTAGCCGGTGGTGGCCTCAAGTTCAATGTCATCTCCGGAGCTTAAATGGTATTCGGTAGACTCCTTTTCATCGATGATGACTTTAACCCATGTATTCTCCAGGGCAGTAATCTGCAGCGACAATCTTTCCGGGACTTTTTTGGCAGAATCCGGGGGAAAACTGCCGCCTTGCCTCGATTCGGTGGCAACAGGTTTCTCCTCTACTGCAGGTGGTGTCGATTGTGATGGTTCTTTCGCTCCCGGTGTATGTCGAAAAATTGATATTATCATGATCGACACCGCAATAATGCAAAGAAGCAGACCTAACGAAATAATCAACTTCCACCACAAGCGTGTCTCGGATTTGCCGACAGAGGCTTCGGATTCGGCGATTTTCTGAACAACGTCGAGGCGCGATTCATAACGGCGAACCGCCTCATCGCCATCAGCACCGATAGCAGCGGCATAAGAACGCAAAAAACCTTTTACAAAAACTTCAGCGGGCAGCTGTTCGTGATCTTCCTGTTCAACGAGTAGCAAGTTCCCCAGACCGACCCGGGTTTTTTCTGCTACCTGTTCGAGGCTGATCTTTTTCTCAAGCCTGATGGCCTGCAAATAGCGCCCGAATGATAAGGATTCCCTGTCGTTATTCATGATTAATTAATGATACGAATATGTGATCTGGCTCGAAGGTCCTCGAGCCAGTCTTGATATTTATTATCGACCAATTCATCGTAAAGTATATGTTGAATTTCGGCTTCGACTTCTTCAATGGGTTTTGCATGTGTATTCTGGATCTTCTGGACATAGATGATTTGGTAGCCGAAATTAGTCTCCAGTATTTCTGAAAATTCATCGGTTTTCAATTTAGAGACAACCGCTTGCAATTTTTCCGATAGGTCGTCTCGGCGGTACAGTCCCAAATCGGTGCCCTGGACGGCGGAGGAGGACTCATTCAACTCACTGACCAGGGCTTCAAAGGCGATGCCCTGTTTCAATTTTATCTCAATACCCTTCATTGCTTTGAGGGCTTCATTTTTGTCGACCCCAGAGGCCTTAATGAATAAGTTCCAAAGATAGTATTTCTTTTCACCGGCGTATTTTTCCTGGTGACTGTCGTAGTAAGCTTTAATATCCTGCTGGGTAATCACTATTTTAGATTTAACTTCGCGATTCACCAGTTTAGTTCGTAAAATCTGGGATTCTATTTCCTTGCGGTATTCCTCCATGGTTATTCCCTGCGCAGCGAGCCCTTCCCGCAATTGTTCATCTGTAAACGAGCGCGTCTCTTTCAGGCGCTCGATCGTGGTGTCTATTTCTTTTTGGCTCACCGTAATTTGGGCGTGCTTTGTTTGCTGGTCAGCCAGTTGGCTATCGATCAGCTGACTAAGAATGTCACTGCGAACCTGAAAAAGGGTTTGGCGCTCTTTATCCGCAGGATATTGCAGGGCTTTGATGTTGGCCTCATAAGGTTTGAAGGCCTGATTTAAATCGTAAAGCGTAATAATATCGCTATTGACCACCGCCACAATGCGATCGACAATTTCGGGTTGTTGGGCTCCAACGGAACCGGTCGAAACAGCCGTTACAACAATCCACAGCCAAACTCGCACCGGCAGCAACTTCCTGCGTTTCACGGAATTAGTCACTCTTAGAAACATCGCTGACCGTGGTATCATTTTCTTCAATGCTTTTTGAACCTGTTATTTTTTCCCATTGAACACGGTTGATCTCAATCTCGTATTGCCCCTTCAAGTCTTCAACCCAGGAATTATATGTTTCTTCAGCTTTTTGGCGACGCAATTGTTTTACAATCGCTTCATTGATGTCATCTGATGTTTGAGCCGCCCCGGATTCTTCCTGCCGGCCCTGGTAATTCTTTTGGTAATATTGGGAAATGTCCTCGGGGGTGATGGTTATCCGGTTTTTCAATTCTTCTTCAATCACCTTCTCCAGAATCAGACGGTTTCTTAATCGATCTCTCCAGGAATCATAAGAGACGGCAAACTCCAACAATGTTTTTTCGAACTCCCCTGCCGGATAGTCACTTTTTATCGCGGATACGGCTTTTTCGAGTTCAGCTTCAGTAATGCTGATTCCTAACTCCTTAGCCCTTTCAAGTAGAATCATCTCAACGGTCAACTGATTCAAGAGCCTTATTTGCGCCTTTTTTAAATCCTCCGGCTGCTCCTTGATGTTGTTTTCATAGGCAATTTTAGCAATTTCAAAGGCATTATTGAAATCAAGGACGGTCATAACCCTGTCGGCCACACGAATTAAAACTTCTTTTCCCAGATCAGTTTCTTTTTGTTCGCATGCCGGCAAAAAGAAAACTAGCATAATCGTTCCGATTAGACTAAAAAATTTCGAGGGTCTTTTCAACATGATGTAGCGTTTCACTCTGCATGCCTCTGCCATCGGAGTATGATACGTGTAATCATAACGTTAACCCGGACAAGCCGGAATTGAAAATTGAAGATTGCAAATTGAATATTCAATCGAAAATAGTCAATGATTAGATTAACCTCTAGCCGTTAACACGTTGTGCAATTTCTTTCAAGAGGTTTTTAGCCTCCGCCAATTGGGTGTTTATATTGTGGGAGGTCAGGGGTGATTTAAGAACATAATCCGGTGACAGTGCAAAACGCTTGGGTGCATCCATGATCATATCAACCATGGCGGCAGGATTGCGCTGATGGGATTCCGAAAAGTGCAGAACCATTTTTTGGTTCATCATATCAAGTCGCGAAACCCCTGCTTTTTTGGCCATGACCTTCAGTACGATTTTTAAAAGCAAATTGGCCGCTTCATCCGGCAGGGGCCCGAAGCGATCAATCAACTCGGATTTGAAGTCTGCAATTTGTTGAAGTTCCGTCATCCTCGCCAGACGGCGATAGGCTGACATACGCTGATCAATATCGGGAATATAGTGCTCGGATAAAAGCGCGGATAAATTCACATTTATTTCCGGTTCAAGCGATTCGACGGTCGGCTCACCCTTAAGCTCGGCAATCGAACTTTCCATCAATTTTAAAAACATGTCATAGCCGACAGCGGCGATATGCCCGGATTGAGACGCGCCCAGAATAGTTCCGCCGCCTCGAATTTTCAAATCACTCATGGCGATTTGAAAACCGGATCCCAGGTCACTGTGCTCCATCAAGACTTTCAACCGTTTCTGGGCATCTTTACCCAGCACGCTTTCATGAGGAATAAGTAAATATGCATAGGCCTGCTCATCCGAGCGTCCAACCCGCCCACGCAATTGGTACATCTGGGCCAGCCCAAATCGGTCAGCGCGGTTTACAATGATTGTGTTGGCTGAGGCGATATCCAGGCCTGATTCGATGATGGTGGTACATACCAGCATATCTATTTCTTTGTTCATGAAAAGATACATGGCCTCTTCCAATTGATCTTCATCCATACGGCCGTGGGCAACCTCCAGACGGACTTCCGGCACCATCCGGCGCAATTTGTCGGCAATCTTGTCAATAGTCTGAATATGGTTATGAACAAAAAATATTTGACCCTGCCGTCCCAACTCTTTCTTGATGGCATCCGCTATCACGGCATCATCAAACTCAGCAATATAGGTGATAATAGATTTTCGATATTCGGGGGGTGTTGAAATAATACTGATATCGCGCACCCCAACCAGAGATAAATGCAGAGTACGGGGAATCGGTGTTGCCGTCAGCGCCAACACGTCCACCGAGCTGCGGAATTGTTTCAACTTTTCTTTGTGTTTGACGCCAAAGCGTTGTTCCTCATCCAGCACCAGCAGGCCTAAATCATTAAAGGCAATATCCTTCTGTAAAAGTCGGTGAGTGCCGATCACGATATCAACTTTACCCGCTTTAAGGTCATTGACAATGGCACGCTGAATGCGCGCAGAGCGGAAACGACTTAAACATGCGATATTGACCGGATAGCGCTCAAACCGGCTGCTGAAGGTTGCAAAGTGCTGCTCAGCGAGAATTGTCGTCGGGACCAACACCGCGACCTGCTTGCCGTCATTTACAGCTAAAAACGATGCCCGCAGGGCAACTTCTGTTTTACCATAGCCCACATCACCACACACCAGGCGATCCATGGGTATCGGGCTTTGCATATCCTCCAGGGCATCCTCAATGGCTTTATGCTGATCCACTGTTTCTTCATAGGCGAAACCGGCCTCAAATTCTTTAAGGTACGCATCCGGTGCAGCAAACGGATAGCCGCGATCGATTTTACGCCGGGCATATAGTTTTAGCAGTTCACCGGCTATTTTTTCGGCTGATTTTTTAACCCGTGATTTAACTTTTTCCCATGATTTTCCGCCGAGGGTGTCAAGGACCGGGGTAACCCCATCGATCCCCATGTATTTTTGCACGACACTCATGCGGTCAACGGGCAGATAAAGCTTATCTCCCGCTTTATAAACAAGAACCAAAAAATCATTGGTTAACCCCTCTACTTTCAGTTTTTCCAACCCGCCATACTGTCCGATGCCATGATCGTCGTGCACGATGAGATCATTTTTTTTCAGCTCCTGCATGTTCAACAGCTGAGCGCGCGGACGGGGTTGAGCATATTTCCGACGCTGGTGCCGCACACCAAAAATTTCATCATCGGTGACGAGGGCCAAAAATTGAACCGGCCACACGAACCCGCCGGATACCTGGCCGATACAAATGCAAAGCTGTCCCCGGTTATTGGAAAAATCTGAGAATCCCGCTAAACGCTTCAAGGGAAGACCATAGGCGTCAAGCAGCGATTGCAGCCGCTCGGCCTGGGATTCGGTCCGGCATACAGCAAGTGCGGTATAACCGGATCGCTCCTTATCCCTGAACCAGTCAACCAGCGGCCGGAATAAGTTCTCCTTCTCGGCCGGGTTTTTAAGTGCCAAACTCAGGTCTGAATTATCCTCGATCGCCACTTTGAACTGCAGCGGGCGAGCTTGTGGGGTTTGCTGACTTTTGGAAACCTCAAGCAACTTAAATACCAGCGGTTTTTTCTCCAATAAAACCGCAGAAGCCTGGGACCATTTCTGGTAAAGCTTCTCAGGTGCGACACAGAGCCTTTTCTCGTCGCAAGCTGAAGAATAATTACTGAGCACCCGTTCTTCAGTTTCGCTAGCGGTTTTTTCCAGTTCCTCATGATTCAGGGCAACAATCAGTGAATTTTGAGGGATATAATCGAATAAGGTGTCGAGCTGTGGATAGATTAACGGTATCAGGCTTTCAATCCCTGACAGCGCCTCATCATATCTGAGTTTATCGATCACTTTTCGGGTATGTGTTACCGGCACATCCAGTTCATTTGCCAGCACGCGAATACCACTGATGATGTTCGGGAGCAATTGCTTGTCCAGTATGACTTCCTTGGCCGGCAATATGACAGCCTCATTGATGCTTTTTAATTGCCGCTGACTTGAAGGCGAAAAAAATCTCAAAGATTCGACGAAATCCCCGTAAAATTCTATCCTCAGGGGATCCGGGTAAAGGGGTGAAAATATATCAATAATCCCGCCCCTGATGCTGAAATCACCGGGTTCTTCAACAATTGCCGTTTTGGTGTACCCGCCGGATATCAATTTTGAAACTAAATAATCTCTTTCAATTTCCTCTCCGGCAATAACGAGCTCGGCGTAGCGACTGACTTCATGCCGGGGTATCAGCTTTTGCAGCAACGCATCAATCGTCGTCACGACGACTGAAGGCGCTGTTGCTTCCAGCAATTGATACAGGACCCGAATCCGATGACCGGCGGTTTCATTATGATAAGAAAGAAACTTAAATGGTAAAATATTGTAAGGTGGGAAAAATAGGATCGGCAGTTCTGAGTCTCCGGCAAAAAATCGCAGGTCCTCAATCAACTGTTCCGCCTGTTTGGTTGAAGATGCAACGACCAGGAGCGGCACCTTTCGCTGCAGAAAAATTTTCGCAATCAAATAAGCTTTTTCAGATCCGGAAAAACCGATGCATTCGATGCTGCGCTCTCGCTCGGTCAACTGCTCGATGAGGTCATTATATGAAATTATCTCTTGATTTTGCACGGTAAATCACGTATTGGGGATTCTAAAAATAAAGGGAGGCTGTTTCAAAAGGTTTCAAATTGATCAAGGACCGGTAAGGCGGTATACCTGATTCCGGTCTTGGGCCAATTGAGACGTTTTGGAATCGCCTCCAAAGAATTGAATTTCCTGTTAAACTTATCAGGCCGACGTAGCTCAGCTGGTAGAGCAGCTGATTCGTAATCAGCAGGTCCGCGGTTCAAATCCGCGCGTCGGCTCCACATTAATAATGAATAATTAAGATTGCAGATTGAATAATTAAGGTATTCTGCCTATTTTAAAGACTCCTTCTTCCCCACCAGTGTTAGTGTTACTATCCATTGTTGTTATAAACTCCGGTCTACCCCACCTAATCAATCCGAAACCAGTAATCAGTGACCAGTGCCTAGCATCCGGCAACCGGCATCTGGTATCCGGTATCGAGCATCAAGTATCCCGCACTTCGCAACCCGCAGCTCGCAACTCGCAACCTGCTTTTCTATTTTAACCGCATTTCAGGATAAATCAATACCCGAACAAAGTAGAAATCGGGTTACTGCCTGAAAATACAATATTTTTTAGAAAGTTGCTTGACATAAATTCAGAATCCATATATTCTTAATAGTATCAGGGTGTTCGCAAAGATGTACGTCGAACATTTCGCCTCCGAAAGAAGCCGGCATATTCTGGCTGCCAATTATCAGAATTGATGTAAATAGAACCCCACGCTATTTTTTTTGATGGAGAGAGTTGAATGACAGATGTAGAAGATTTGAAATTGAAAGCTGAAATTGATGATATCATGAAGAGTGTTGATAATATTATGCAGAAAGTTGAAACGGTAATTCCGGCCAAGCAGGAAGAATCACAAGCGCCCAGCGAGTAGAACATCATCGCCTAAAGCGGCCCATCTATCAGGGCGGAACTTTTTTAAGGTATAACACGAATACGACGGACTTGCATTTGCGACCCAAATTACTGAAAATAATTTAGTTTAAAAACTCAGATCAAACTTGAAGTCAGACACGTTCTTTATGAGGAGGGGTACCATGGCTTTGACCAAAAGTGATATTGTTGCAGCTGTTCACGAACTTGGTTTCACGAAAAAAAAATCAGTTGATGTAATTGAATCCCTGCTTGAAATTATCAAAAATGCATTGGAAACAAGTGAGGATGTCCTGATTTCAGGTTTCGGCAAATTTTGTGTAAAGCAAAAGAGCAAACGTAGGGGCCGAAATCCCGCCACCGGTCAGGATTTGATTCTTCGAGAGCGGCGGGTTATTACTTTTAAATGTTCCGGTAAATTAAGACATAAAATCAATGGAATGGGGTATACAGAGTAACTTTAAAAAAATCAATTTCGGGCCTCTTTCGTTCCGGTCACAGCAAAAAAACAGGCGAACCCCATTCCGATGGTAATTAGAACTTGCAATCCCGCCCGCGATCCGAATGTGGCTGCCGGTGGAGCCTGCTTTTATAGCCTTTGCGCTTGCCAGCCGATTCTGGCATCCAAAACCTCCCAGCCTTCCGGCCTGCCAGCTTACAAATCTATCTCATAAGCCTTCATTTTGCTCAGCAGGGATGGATGGCTGATTTCGAGTAACCTGGCGGCCCGGGTGCGATTGCCCCCGGTTTCTTGAAGAGCCCGGGTAATCAGGTCTTTTTCCACAACCTTCTGGGCATGCTTAAGGGATAGACCCTCAAATAGGTCCGGGGCTTGAATGTCGCCGCCAACCTGGGTTTGCCCGAGGAAAAAATGTTCTGCTGCAAGCTGTGAATCATCCGCAATTACCATGGCCCTTTCGAGGGCATTTTCCAACTCGCGGACGTTTCCCGGCCATTGATACGCCAGCAATTGCGCCATCGCATCCGGTGCCAAACCTTTCACCTCTTTGGCCAGAATTTTATTAAAACGATGAATTAAATGCTTGCACAGCAATGGGATGTCTTCAGCCCGCTGTTGCAGTGGAGGCAGATTAATGGTCAACACATTTAGACGATAGTACAAATCCTTGCGAAAAGTCCCCTGGTGCACTTCTTCTTCCAAATTTTTTGCTGTTGCGGCTACTACGCGAACATCAATTTTCATTGATTTGGATTCACCGATCGGCCGAATTTCATTTTCCTGCAGCACTCTTAACAGTTTCACCTGCAAAGGCAATGGTAATTCTCCAATTTCGTCAAGGAAAATGGTGCCCCCTTCCGCCTCCTGGAAAAGGCCTTTTTTGTTGCGGTCCGCTCCGGTGAAGGCACCTTTCTTATAGCCGAATAGCTCACTCTCAAGCAAAGTTTCTGGTATTCCACCACAGTTTACCGGGACAAGGGGCGCCTGAGATCTCTGGCTGGATTGATGAATTCCTCTGGCAATCAGCTCTTTGCCGGTGCCGCTACCTCCAAGAATCAGTACGGTAGTCTTGTACTGGGCAGCCTTTTCGGCCAGCTGGAATATATCCCGCATGGCCTTGCTTTTGGCCACCATGTTACCAAAATCAAAATCCCCCTCAATTAATTGAATGCGTTCTTTAAGCAGGCGATTTTCCTTTTTTAACCTTTCCCGCTCTTCGGCCTTTTTCAAAGTCAGATAGACTTCATCGGTTTTAAAGGGCTTCGATATATAGTCATAGGCGCCAAGTTTCATGGCACCAATCGCGGTATCGATACTGCCGTATGCCGACATCATAATGACCGTCGTGCCGTTGAGTTTGTCCCGCGCGGCTTCCAAGAATTCCATGCCCCCCATGGTCGGCATTTTAATATCACACAGGATAAAATCGTATCGTCCCTGTTCAATCTTCTGCAATCCCTCTGCGCCATCAGGGACTGAATCAACGATATAGTCGGCCTTTTTTAGCACCGCGGCAAGCATATGACGCATATTGGCTTCGTCGTCAATTACAAGCAACCGTTTTTTTGAATTATTATCAGTCATTGCGTTTGTCCGCTCCCTAAATATGGGGTAATGTTAACAAAAATTTAGTCGTCCAAGACCATACAAAGGTCTTGCGCCTGGAGGATTCGATATTCGATTTTCATTATTCAATAGTCGCTGTTTTATCCTGGAGTGTACAGATCGGCAAGGATATGATCATCGTCGTACCCTGCCCTTTTTCACTGATACCGGTCATCTTGCCGCCCAGACTTTCGACAATCATAAAACTTACCGAAAGGCCAAGGCCGGTCCCTTTACCCGGATCTTTGGTGGTGAAAAAGGGATCGAAGATATTGCCGAGGCTTTCCTCGGCAATTCCGGGCCCATCATCGGTAAACGATATTTCTAAATACGCGGTTGATGGCTTGGTGTCAGAGCCGGTGTCATTTAAAAGCCTGGTGCTTATATTTAGCCAGCCGCCGGCTTCCTTATCCTCGCTGGTGATGGCATCCGCCGCATTAATTATTAAATTTAAAAAGACTTGTCGCAATTGATTGGGATCCGCCAACACAGTCTGTTCAGCGGCATTAAGGTCAAGTGACAGCTTAACGCTCGATATTAATGGCTGCACGCGCAAAACATCGGCCATATCGTGGATCAAATCATGAACCGCAACCGCCGTACGTCCCGAATTTGAAGGCCGTGATATCTCAAGAAGTTGCCGAATGATGGTATTGATACGCTCGATCTCTTCCTCGGTGCGCTGGATGAATTCTTTTTTCTCACCTTCTGAAATATCAGCTTGTTTCAGCAATTCCAGGTAGCCGATGACGATTCCAATTGGATTACCTATTTCATGGGCAATGCCGGCTGACAATCGACCGACGGAAGCCAACTTTTCGGCCCGGATAATTTCCTTTTGTGCTTTTTTTAATTCAAGATTCGCTTCTTCAAGGGACATCACCGTGGATCGGAGCTTTTCTTTATCAGCTGAAATACGCGTCAACATAATGTTGAGCGACTTGGATAGTCGATTAAGCTCATTGTCTTCTTTACGGACGGAAAATATAAGATCATCATCCTCTTTATAATCTTCGGCGCGCTTGGCCAACCGCGCCAGGGGCTGCAGGTAAAGCTTGGAAATGCGGTAAATTCCGATAAAAGTGAGCGTAATCAGATTAATAAAGAGGTATATCAGAAAAATTTTCTGCGAATTCCGCAGCGCTTGATAAACTCGTTCCAACGGCAGAACAATGCCGATCCCACCGATGGTCTCACCGTTTTTTAGCAAGGGTGCCGATAGTGTCAACTTGGCCTTCTGTTTCCAAAATAATCCCCGGAATGCGCCGCTAATGTGGATTTTTTTATCACGGGAGGTCATCGCCGCCTTAGTTAATTGGTGCAGCCTGTCGGACGCAATATTCGGTTGTCGATGCAAAAATATCTGTTCGCCGCTGTTGTCCAAAATCATCGTGGCTGCCAACTGAGGATCGCCAATAATCTTGGCCAAAACCGAGCCTGGTGACAGGTCCGGTCTCCCCCCATCCAGCAGGATACCATTGAGCAAGCTATGCTCGAATGATGCCAGCAGGAGATTGCCCTTAAATATCTCTGAACGAATCACTTCACGCTTAACCGTGACAATCGTGACCAGATCGATCAGAACCATCGCCAGAAATAACAGGAGGCCAATATTAATAGCGATCTTTGCTCTTAATCCGCGGATAAACACGTTTAATCAACTCCAATAACTGAGATAGTATAAGAATTTTTAATAGATGCAATATTAGTGCCTAAGGATGCATGATGGCGGATTGTCAAATACAGCCGGCGGGATCGGTGATTCGATATTTTTACTAAAATGGCTTGGTTAGATCACAATTCACCCGCAATGCACTCCAGCCTGCGGGTTTTGGGAGTATTGCGAAGCGCTGCCCTCTTGGGAAACAAACTCAACATCCTGATGCAATCAGACAAGCCCGGTCGCAAATCGGATGCAAAAGACCCGGATGAATTAGCGAGCGTCAATTTTGTAACGATCTGAATAAGGCAAGAGTACATCAGGGCATTTGTCGTGGAACATGCAACCGGGTCTGGCGCACTCGCCCGGCAAGGCAGGGACTGCCGGAAGTAGCGGATTTCCACTGCAACGGGAATTTTTTTTTATTATAATATAGAACGCTTACCATCTATTTCGCAGGATTGCAAATATAACCGGATTGCTGTATTGATCATCTTTGACGGTTAATGCGGCCAAAACAGGATTGATGGATTGGTATAAAGCCAACCTCATCGAAACAGAGTTTTAAAAATTAATGACGATCTTATTGGAAATTCATTGTGAGGGATCATGGGGTTTAGCGAGACGTATGAAAACATATTAGCGTCCATGCGCAGTGGCATCGTTGCCGCGGATGTCGACGGCAATATTGATTATATTAATCCAAAGGCATTGCAGATCCTTGATTTGAGCCCAGCCAGCGCAATAAATCTTGATATTGAACATCTGTTGCCCGAGGCCGGCAAGCTCTTCAAACAATGCCGCCAAACCGGCGACATCCGCATGGGCAATTATGTGGCCAGAGGTAATCAAAGACTGGTGATCGATGCAGCACCAATTCGAGTCGAAGGCAAAATTGAAGGTGTCATTGCGACCCTGCATCAGTTGGAAGACTTTAAGAATGCAATTCGCTTCTCGGAAGACTATTTAAAGCTCAGCAAACAGCTTGACGCGATCTTCAAAGGCTCTTCAGACGGACTCTGGGTCCACGATAGCAGCGGCATAATCATAAATATCAATACCGTTTCCGAGATGATTAACGGCATCAGAGCCAAGGATGTTATCGGTAAGAGCATTTATGACTTGATCGATGAAGGCGTCTTCGAGGGTGTCGTCACACCGGAAATTTTAAGAACCAAGCGTCAATTCAGCACCCTGTCTTACAACAAAAAAACTCAAAAAAGAGTACTGGTAACCGGCACGCCGATCCTGGATGAAGGCGGTAATGTCTCATTGATTGTGAGCAACGAACGTGATCTGACCCATTGGAATGCAGTTAAAGCGGATTTGGAGCGAAGTCGCAAGGTCGCTGAAAAATATAAGGATGAGTTCGAGGAATTGAGCCTGCTCGAGTCGGGCCAACCGGAGATTGTGGCAGAGAGCAAAGAGATGAAGCAGGTTTTGCGCATTGGCATGAAGCTCGCGCGGATGGGCGCCTCCAATATTTTAATTCAAGGAGAGTCGGGAACCGGCAAAGGGTTACTCGCAAGATTTATCCATGATAACGGCAAACGGAATTCAAAACCCTTCATTCAAATTAATTGCGCGGCCCTGCCGGAAAGTCTCCTCGAAGCCGAGCTTTTCGGATACGAAAAAGGTGCCTTCACAGGTGCCCGGGAGCAGGGCAAAATCGGATTGTTTGAATTGGCACATGAAGGGACCCTCTTTCTGGACGAAATTGGAGATCTGCCCCTTAGTGTCCAGGCAAAACTCTTGAAGTATCTGGATGACCAGGAAATTCTGCCGCTGGGAGGCATTCAGCGCAAAAAAGTGGACTGTTGTGTGATCGCTGCCACCAACCGGGATCTTGAGCAGTTAACAGAGCAAGAGCATTTCCGAAAGGACCTCTTTTTCCGGTTAAACACTTTCCGGATACATATCCCGCCGCTGCGCCGCAGACCGGTTGATGTCATCAAGATGACCGAGTATTTCCTGGATGCATATAATAAGGAATACCAGGTGCAGCGAAGAATTTCTCCCGAGGCGAAGCTCAAACTTCAAGGCTATAGATTCCCCGGCAACGTTCGTGAATTGCAGAACATAATTAAGAACGCAGTTGTTTTAAGTGAGAGGGATTTACTGGATGAAATATTTACCGACAATACAGGCTTCGGGCAAAAAATGATTGCAGGGGCGGATAGAACCAATTCAGGTCGGCAGTATCCGTTGCGTTTACAGGATAAAATTACGAGTATCGAAAAAGAGATATTGTCGGATGCTATCACTCGGTTCAGGTCGACCAGGAAGATAGCCCAGAATCTTGGAACCAGCCAAAGTAGTGTCATGCGTAAAATGAAAAAATATAACTTGAACCGATAATTACTCAATTTTAAGTAAAAATATTATATAACATCTTGTAATACATATATATTTTTATATATCAAAATCGAGTTATTTTCGGTTCAAATTATATGCTTATTTTTCAAATAGTTACAACCAGCTGCGAGTCACAATCGGTTCGTTATCAAATTCGACCCCTCTCAAATATCTATAACTTCCTATAATTATTATGAATATTTTGTTTTCTAGATTTGGCCTGAGTTTTGCTAACATATATCCTGACTAAAAGATTTGATTGAAATTAATGCAAAAATCAAAATTTGAAACGTTCAATTTAGGATGAATAATATATCCGATATTGCAGATTTAAAAGGAGGCTGTGATGACTGAAGAACATGAATCTCGCAAAACCATTGTCAATTCCTGGAATGAATGGGACCCGTTGAAACACGTCATCGTCGGCCGCGCCGATGGGACCATGGTTCAGGCTCCGGAGCCGGCCATGGAACGTGACTGGCCCGATCATGGATTTCCGCTGGGTACTTACGGTCCGTTGCCGAAAGAAATGGAAGCCAAGGCCAACGAGCAGATGGACAACTTCGCTAAACTGCTGGAGAGTCGGGGCATTCGGGTCGATCGACCAACACCGCTGGATTTCAGCCAAGAGGTCCGGACGCCGGACTGGGAGCAAAAATCCATGTTCGGATGTATGCCGCCGCGCGATGTCCTGTTAACCGTCGGAAATGAAATACTTGAAGCCACCATGTCCCAACGGGCCCGCTGGCATGAATATCTCTGCTACCGTCCGTTGCTTGAACAATATTTCAAGCAAGACCCCAATTTCAGATGGGAGGCGGCTCCTAAACCCCGGCTGGCGGATGATAATTATAAAAAAGGCTACTGGCGCGGATGGGGAAAGAAAACCAAAGAAGAAAAAGAAAAAGCAATTCATGAGCGCGATTGGGTTTTGACGGAAAAAGAGCCCTGTTTTGATGCGGCCGATATCGGCCGTGCCGGCAAAGACCTCTTTGTGTACCATTCATCGGTAACTAACGAGACCGGAATTGAGTGGCTGCGTCGCCACTTTCCGAACCATCGCATTCATCCGATCTGGTTTTATGAGGACAATCCGATTCACATTGATGCCACGTTTGTCGTACTGCGCCCGGGACTGGCACTCGCCAATCGCAAGCGAAAGCCGCTGACGCCCAACATGCTCGATTTCTTTAATAAGAATGACTGGGAGGTCGTCGAATGCGCCAGACCCTTTTTGGATGATTATCCGCCGCTGTCCTTCTGCAGCCCCTGGTTGTCCATGAACACACTCATGCTGGATCCAAAAACGATCTGTGTGGATGCCCAGGAAACCGAACAGATGGAACAGTTTGACCAGCTCGGTTTTGAAGTTATCCCGGTACCCTTTATCGATGTGAGTGCGTTTGGCGGTGGCTTGCATTGTGCGACAGCGGATGTCTACCGGGAGGGGGCGTGTGAGGATTACTTCCCCAAACAAATTGAAGGCTTCTAAAAAATGATTACAAATCCTCATCTTTTGCCCGGGTGCGGCGTTATGAAACGGTGAAAAATGCTCACGTACTTTGTGTACGCTCCGCGTTATAACCGTTTCGCGCCTTGCTCACGAACAAAATCTAATATTTTGCAATCATTTTTGGAATATCCGAATTCTATTAATTCGCTAATAGTCAAACTTCAAACTAGGGAGAAGAGATATGGCTTTTAATTTGAGAAACAGACACTTTTTGAAGCTGCTGGATTTTACACCGCAGGAGATAGGGTTTTTGCTGGATCTTTCAGTAGATCTAAAAAAGGCGAAATATACCGGGTTAGAACAGCAGCGCCTCAAAGGCAAAAATATTGCACTGATATTTGAAAAAGCATCGACCCGCACAAGGTGTGCTTTTGAAGTGGCGGCTTACGATCAGGGAGCCCATGTGACGTATCTGGGACCGTCCGGTTCCCAGATGGGCGCCAAGGAATCCATGAAAGATACGGCCCGCGTGCTGGGTCGAATGTATGACGGTATTGAATACCGAGGTTTCGGGCAGGAAATCGTCGAAGAACTGGCACAGTATGCCGGGGTGCCGGTGTGGAACGGTCTGACCAATGAATACCACCCGACCCAGGTGCTGGCAGATTTTCAGACCATGCTGGAGCACAGCGATAAACCGCTGCGACAGGTATCATTTGCTTACCTGGGTGATGCCCGCAACAATATGGCTAATTCGCTGCTGGTGGGAGCTGCCAAGATGGGCATGGACTTTCGCTCTGTGGCCCCCGCTAATGTTCAGCCGGACAAAAATCTGGTTTCACAGGCTAAGAAGATCGCCAAAGAAACGGGAGCAACAATTACGATCACCGATGACCCGGGCATGGGCGTCAAAGGCTGTGATTTCTTGTGCACAGACGTCTGGGTGTCGATGGGCGAACCGGAGGATGTCTGGCAAGAACGCATCGAAATGCTTCAGCCCTACCAGGTCAATGCCACCACCCTGGAGAAAACCGGCAACCCGGATGTCAAATTTCTCCACTGTCTGCCGGCCTTTCACAATCGTGAGACGAAAATCGGAGAAGAGATATATCAGAAGTTTGGCCTGGCAGCCATGGAAGTTACCGAGGAGGTTTTTGAATCGCCGGCCTCGGTTGCGTTTGATGAAGCGGAAAATCGGATTCATACGATTAAGGCGGTAATGGTGGCAACGCTGGGATCTTGATGCTGGATATTCGATATTCTGCGCTTCGCTGTTCTATTCAAATTAAGTTGCATAGGAGCAACACGTAATCAATAATCAGGATACCATCACAATGAAAGACAAACCCATCATCCTAATCGCCTTCGGCGGCAACGCGCTGATAAAAAAGGGACAGAAAGGATCACATAAGGAACAATTTATCAATCTGCAGTTGCCGATGCGGCAGATCGCCCGCCTGTCTGGTAAATACAAGTTTGTGATTACCCATGGCAACGGTCCCCAGGTGGGCAACCTGCTGCTGCAGCAGGAAAGCTGTGATGAAGTTCCGAAAATGCCGCTGGAAATCATCGGGGCCATGACCCAGGGCCAAATCGGCTACATGTTAGAATCCTCGCTGGACGATGCCTTGATGGAAATCGGTGTGAACGGTGAGCAGCATTTTGTAACCTTGATCACCTATGTGGTAGTCGATCAAAATGATCCGGGTTTTAAAAATCCCACCAAACCGATCGGGCCTTTTTACAGCGAGGCTGAAGCGTCCAGATTGCCTTATACCATGGCAAAAACGGATAAAGGCTATCGTCGCGTGGTCGCCTCCCCCAAACCCCTGAATATTGTTGAGCAGCGGGAGATTAAAAGACTAATTGGCATGGATTTTATCGTCATTTGTTGCGGTGGAGGCGGTATCCCGGTTGTCCGCAAAGAACGCAAATTCAGGGGCGTTGAAGCCGTGATCGATAAGGATCTGGCCAGCTCTATACTGGCGCAGGAAATCAAAGCAGATATATTTGTAATCGCCTCGGACATCGCCGGCGCCGGCATCAATTGGGGAACGCCGGATCAACAGATACTTCGTAAGGTTTCCCTAGCAGAAATGGAGCAGTACGCTAAACAGGGCCAGTTTCCGGCCGGCTCCATGGGCCCAAAAGTTGAAGCAATCATGGATTTTTTTAAAACAACCGGAAATCGCGGAGTAATCTGTCAGCTGGAAGACATAGAAAATGCCATCGCCGGGCAAGCCGGCACGGAAATCATCAAATAGCAAAGCTGTTTAATTGCGGATTGCGGAATTCAGATCTCGGATTTGCTAGCGGAAAATATCTGATTTTAAATTGATGAATTATATTAGCCATGCATAGCGAATTTAAAGACAGATACTTCAGAATACTCAATTGTAAAATTATTTGAAGAAATTCATTAATTTCTTACGGAGGAAAAAATTATGGCCAAAAAAAATGTAATTATTATCGGAGCAGCAGGAAGAGATTTTCAAAACTTTAATACCTACTACCGGGACAATAAAGATTACAATGTGGTGGCTTTCACCGCCGCCCAGATCCCGGACATTGAAGGCCGCAAATACCCCGCGGATCTCTCCGGCAGCCTCTATCCGGACGGAATCCCAATCCATGCGGAAGAAGATCTGAGTAAATTGATAAAAGAACTGGATGTTGATGATTGCGTGTTTTCTTACAGCGATGTATCCTACCAGCATGTCATGTCGGTAGGTGCCATCGTTAACGCGTCCGGCGCAAATTTTGTCATGCTGGGGCCTGCTGATACCCAGATCAAAAGCACCAAACCGGTGATTTCGGTGGGTGCAGTTCGCACAGGCTGCGGTAAGAGCCAGACCTCGCGCCGCATCATTGAAATCCTGATGGAGAAAGGATTAAAAGTAGTCGCCATCCGACATCCCATGCCTTACGGTGATATCGCTGCTCAAAAGGTTCAGCGATTTGCCGAACTGTCCGACCTGGAGAAACACGACTGTACGGTGGAAGAAATGGAAGAATATGAACCCCACGTGGTTCGCGGCAACGTAATTTATGCCGGGGTGGATTACGAAGCAATCGTCAGGGCGGCGGAAGAAGACCCGGATAGCTGTGAGGTAATTCTGTGGGACGGCGGCAACAACGATTTTCCGTTTTATAAATCCGACCTGCATGTCACCGTAGTCGATCCCCATCGTCCGGGTCATGAATTGACTTACTATCCGGGCAATGTAACGCTACGGATGTCTGATGTCGTCGTCATCAATAAGATGGACAGCGCCGATGCCGCGGGCATTGAGATCGTCCGCCGCAACATCGCCAGCGAGGCGCCGGATGCGATCGTTGTCGACGGTGCATCAACGCTGGATGTGGACGATCCCTCAGTAATCAGAGGAAAGAAAGTACTGGTGGTGGAAGACGGCCCGACCCTGACACACGGGCAGATGAAGATCGGTGCCGGCGTCGTTGCCGCCCAAAAATTCGGCGCTGCCGAACTGGTTGATCCCCGGCCATACACGGTGGGCAGATTGTCCGAAACCTTTGAGATCTATCCGGAAATTGGGGCCGTTCTGCCAGCTATGGGTTACGGTGAGCAGCAGTTAAAAGACCTTGAAGCTACGATCAACAGCACTGACTGTGAAGCCGTGGTGATCGGCACCCCGATTGATTTGAATCGCATCATCAAGATCGACAAACCCAACACCCGGGTGTACTACAACCTGCAGGAAATCGGGCGGCCCGACCTTGGCATGGTGCTGGATGATTTTATGAAAAAACACAATTTGGGGTAAATCAAATATTTTCTGGGAAAATATTTATTTTAGTTATTGGTTATTTGGATGCCAAGAATGCGAGCTTTTTTATAATCACAAATAACCATTAACGATTAATAACTAATCCGCCTCTGGCGGATTAAAAGGAGGAAAGATGAGCCAGACATCCAATGAGCAGTTGACTCAGCTAAAAACACAGTTCATATCAGATGGAGTGGGGATTACCACCACAAATTTCATCGAATCGGCCCAAGGTGCCATTCTGCGGGACGTGGATGGCCGGGAATTTATCGATTTTGCCGGTGGTATTGCCGTCATGAATGTCGGGCACAGCCACCCGAAGGTTGTGGCGGCCATTAAAGAACAGGCTGAAAAATTCACCCACACCTGTTTCATGGTAAATCCTTATGAACCGGCCGTGAAGTTAGCCGAGAGACTATGCCGGCTGACTCCCGGGGATTTTCCCAAGCGGGCCGTATTTTTAAACTGCGGGGCTGAAGCGGTGGAAAATGCAGTTAAAATAGCCCGCTACCACACCAAACGGCCGGCTATAATTGTTTTTGAAAATGCCTATCACGGCCGCACGTTGCTTACCATGACCATGACCAGCAAGGTCAAACCCTACAAATTTGGTTTCGGTCCATTTGCGCCGGAAGTTTACCGGATACCGTTCGGCGATGTTGCCGGGGCCGATCAGCTTCATGACATTTTTATCCAACACGTCAACCCGGAGGCCGTGGCGGCGGTTGTCGCCGAGCCGGTCCAGGGTGAAGGCGGTTTCATTGCGCCGCCGCCAGATTACTTCCAGGGACTTGTAAAGGTCTGCCACGACAACGGCATCCTGTTTGTGGCCGATGAAATCCAGAGCGGCATGGGACGAACGGGCAAAATGTTTGCCATCGAACACTGGGGGGTTGAGCCGGACCTTGTGATCGTGGCCAAAAGTTTAGCAGCCGGCATGCCCCTGGCAGCAGTTGTCGGCAAACAGGATATCATGGATTCCGTGCACTCCTGGGGCCTGGGTGGAACCTACGGCGGCAACCCGGTGGCCTGCGCCGCAGGGCTGGCGGTGCTGGACGCCTTCGAGGAAGAAAACATGCTGGCTAAATCAGTTGCCCTGGGTGAAAAACTGAAGGCCCGCTTTGAAAAGTGGCAGAAGGATTTCAGCAGACTCGGTGAAATCAGAGGCCTGGGAGCCATGCTGGGACTGGAATTCGTTAAGGGCGAAAAAAAAGAGCCGGCCGCCGATGAAGCCAAACAACTGGCTGCCTATTGCCTCGACCAAGGATTGTTGATTCTGGTCTGCGGAACTTATGGCAACGTGGTCCGGGTTCTGGCACCCTTTGTCATTACCGATGAGCAGTTGCAAAAAGGGCTCTCGATCATGGAAGAGGGGCTGAAAGAGATATCCCAGTAAGACGATATTTATTCTTCAAAATAAATCCGGGTATCATGTATTTTCCCTCTTCTTTTTGACCATGGTATCCGGTTTTTATTCATAGCATATCAGGTGTAAGCCCAACGAGTGGTCAGGCGGAAAGGAGAAATCCTGATTATTGAACCGACACCCGAAAGCAAATTCACCCGGCTTGTTAATATTTTCCTTGTTACTCGGTGCTGAGTATTAAGCTTTTTTAAAACCGGGGAAAAAGCTCTCCAGATAGGCATAACATGCCTTTATTGCATCTACCGCGCGATACCTGTCGGCAGCGATCAAAGATTCAACCCAGAACCCATCCATCATGGCCGTCAATGATTCAGCAATCGCTGCCAGAGTCATACCGTGAGAATTAAATCTTTCATCGACTAATTGCCGCAAAATATGTTCGATTGCATTATCCCATTCGCGGTCATGGGCTTCACAAATTTCCAGATAGGTTTTGCGTGAGGGTGCTTCTCCCCAGTATGCAAGCCAGATGGCGACTTTCTTAGTGTCCCCGATGGGTGACGTTAGAATGGTCACAATCACCGCGGCTATCTGATCAACCGGCGACGTGCCGGCATCAGCAACGGCATTTCGCCAGCCTTCGTCAAATTCCTTATATAAAGTACGGAGGGTTTCAAGGAGAAGCTGTTCCTTGCTTTGAAAATGAAAGTTACCGATACCACGGGATAGACCCGCTTTTTCAGCTACTTTCGCCATGGTCACGCCGGAGAAGCCTTCTGAGGCAATGACCTCCATTGTCGCCTCAAGAATTCTTTGACGGGTCTGTTGCTTTTGCTCAGCCCGCGTCATAAAGCCTATTTTGTTGGTGACAGCCATGCGAATTCCCAAATTCTATAAATTAATAAAAATTTTTCTTGACAATTATCATTGGATGAACGTATAGTCAACTAAAATTTTTTACTGAACGGCCATATAGCCAATGAAGTAAAGAATCCTTGACCAAAGAGGACCAGGTTTTCTATATTGGATTAATCTATCTTGGGTTGAACTTGTCCGCCTCAGGCGGACCGCAACGGGATTTGTGTGGCAAGAAACAATTGGGTGTCAATCATCTGCATAAAGGAAGAAGCCATGGAGGAAGAAATAGCGGCAAACCGGGCCCAAAATACAAAAGATGACATGTCCGGCGGTCCACCTGCAGAAGCGGAAAATCTTAGCGGTCTCTCGGTTCGAAACATCGATAAGCGATTCGAAGATGTTGAGGCCATTAAAAATGTCTCCCTCAGTGTGCATGAAGGGAAGTTTTTTACCCTGCTAGGCCCCTCGGGCTGTGGAAAAACGACGTTGCTTCGTATTATTGCCGGTCTGGAACTACCGGATGCCGGCCAGGTAATATTGGGCGGTCAGGATATTACCTCACTGCCGGCCACCAAACGCCAGGTCAACACGGTCTTTCAAAGTTACGCCCTCTTTCCCCATCTGAGTATTTTTGAAAATGTGGCCTTCGGGCTGCGCTCCCGCAAGGTGCCGCAAAACGAGGTTGAAAGCCGGGTGAACCGACGTTTGGAAATGCTGGGTCTGGAAGAGATGGCCACGCGATTCCCGCACCAGTTGTCCGGCGGGCAACAGCAACGGGTTGCTTTGGCCCGGGCTCTGGTCAATGAGCCGCAAGTGTTGCTGCTGGACGAACCCATGTCCGCGCTGGATGCAAAATTACGTGCCCAGGTTCAGGTCGAACTCCGACGTCTGCAGCGCAAACTCGGTCAAACCTTTATTCTGGTCACCCACGATCAGGCCGAAGCCCTGGTGGTCTCCGATCAAATTGCCGTGATGAATCAGGCCGAAATTGTTCAATTCGGCAGTCCCAAAGAAGTCTACGAGCATCCGCGAACTTGTTTTGTGGCGGAGTTTCTGGGAGCAGCCAACCTGATCGAAGGCACCAAGCAAAATGATCGGATCGAAACCGACCTGGGAACTTTTCAACTGGAAAGCAGCCCCACCTGGAATCGCGGCACCGTAGCCATTCGCCCCGAGAGGATTCAAATCGTACCGCAGCCGCCGGAAAGAAACGGCGTTAAAGCCACGGTTCGCGAGGCCATCTACCGCGGTACCAACGTTGATCTCTGGCTGGAGCCGGGCCCCTTGCGAACGCGCACCGCAGCACATCGCAACTATGAACCGGGTGAGGAAGTTTGGCTGGAGCTTCCGCCGGAAGGGTTGGTGATCCTGGATGAATAAAATGCTTATCTGGTATGGTGAATTAACCACCCGACAGAATCTCGCAAAAAGAGGTCTCGGATTTTTAGGTGCCGGCATCCTCTGGCTGATGCTGTTTCTGGTATTGCCGGGATTGGTTTTAATCGTTGTCAGCTTCATAAGCCGCGGCGCCTACGGGCAGCTTGAATGGACCTTTACCGTAGAAAATTACAAACGTTTTCTGGGTTTCAGCCTTTTCGGCTGGACGGCAGACTATATCATGATTATCTGGCGCTCTGTCTGGGTGGCGTTTATGACCTCTCTCATCAGTGTCGTCATGTCTTACCCGCTGGCTTTTTTCATCTGCTCGCGGCCGGAGCGCAAACGCTACTTCTGGCTGACCTTAATCATCATTCCATTCTGGACCAATATGGTCATCCGCACCTATGCCTGGTTCCTGATTTTGGCACCCGAACTGCCGTTTGCCAAACTGGCCGCTTTTCTGGGGTTGATCCCGGCGGGTTCTCCGCTTTACCCCAATGCTTTTGCCGTTTATCTGGGCATGGTTTCCATGTTTCTGCCTTTTGTCGCGCTGCCTCTTTATTCCAGTGTCGAGCGCCTGGACTGGTCGCTGGTGGAAGCAGCCCAGGATCTGTATGCCTCACGGATACGGGTGTTTACCCAGGCCATATTGCCCCAGACCCTGCCGGGTCTTTCGGTGGGCGTCATCCTGACCTTTGTGCCGGCCATGGGGATGTTTGTGGTGCCGGATCTTCTGGGTGGGGCCAAATATATGCTGGTTGGCAACCTGATTCAGCAACAGTTCGGCACCAGCCGCGACTGGCCCTTTGGAGCCGCCATCAGTATGGCATTGATGGTGCTGACCATGATCAGCCTGCAGTTGTACCGGCGCCGGGGCAAGGAGGTTCATATCCTATGAGACGCAACCATTTTCTGGTGACTGCGATGGCCATGTTTACCGTGGTCTTTCTCTATCTGCCGCTGCTGTCCGTCGCCGTATTTTCGGTCAATGCAACCCGTTATGGTCTGGTTTGGAAAGGATTCACCCTGGACTGGTACACCAAACTCTTCCAGAATGAATTTATTCTGGAAGCCGCCTGGAACACCCTGGTTCTGGCGGTGGTGTCGACCCTGGTGGCCACCGTGCTGGGCACGCTGCTGGCCATCGGACTCGATCGGTTCCCCTGGGGAAAAAAATCCAGTACCTTGCTGGATGTGGTTTTACACATACCGGTGGTTATCCCCGACATCATCCTGGCTGCGGCCCTGGTGGTCGCCTTCGGGCTGCTGCGGTTTGTGTCTTCGGTTTTCGACCCGGGATTATTCAACATGATCCTCGGCCACATCACGTTCCAGATTGCCTTCGTGGCCCTGGTAGTCCGCAGCCGCCTGGTTACCATCGGCCGCGATATCGAGGAGGCTGCGCGGGATTTGTTCGCCACCACACCTTATCTGCTGCGCAGGGTGACGATCCCCCTGCTGATGCCGGGCATCATTGCCGGTGCCATGCTGGCGTTCACCCTTTCGCTGGATGATTTCGTGATCAGTTTTTTTACCGCCGGCCCGGAATCAGTCACACTACCTTTATACATATACGCCGCCGTACGGCGAGGCGTTACACCTCAGATTCATGCCCTGTCCACGCTGGTGGTGTTGGTAACCGTGATATTGATTTTCGCAATGGAAAGGTTTACGCGCAAACGATAGTTGTCGGGAATCGTTAATTGAGATCAAAGATTAACGGCAATTTTTAAATAAAAATCATAATTTCATTGAATGTACGTATAGTCAATCAGGAGGCGCCGAACATTCAATCGAAGGTAAGCCAGTCAATATAATTTGAGAGTCAATGGCGACTCTTTCCTGACACGAAAGAAAGGAAAGATGATGGATCAAGCCTGGACGAGAATCAAGGCGAACTGATGAAGGTCACCAATAAAGTGATTTCGGATAAAAAGCTTGCCGACCTGATGGATCGTGGGCAAGTTAAAAATTTGGTAGACCGCGTCATCAATGATTTCGGTCGCATCGACATCCTGGCTAACAATGCCGGCATGGTCCAGGTCGGGCAGGAAGAGTCTTTTGTCAACATGGCAGATCTGGCGCCCGCTGACTGGGATGAAGGCATTGACCGCAATCTCAACACCTGTTTCAACATTACCCACGCAGTTCTGCCGACGATGATTAAAAATAAATACGGACGAATTATCAATGTTTCATCCGTGACCGGTCCGGTTGTGAGCAACCCGGGTGAAACGGCTTACAGCGCTGCCAAGGCCGCGATGGTCGGCATGAGCCGAAGCCTGGCAATCGAAGTGGCCAAATACAATATCACGGTGAACAATGTTGCCCCGGGCTGGATCGGGACCGGTTCGTCAACGCAGGAAGAAAAAGTGGCGGCGCAGAACACACCCATGGGCCGTGCAGGCACATCCCGGGAAGTTACCAACCTAATTGCCTTTCTGGTATCAGATGAGTCGACTTATATTACGGGACAAATGATTGTGATCGACGGCGGCAATACGATCCAGGAATATAAGGGGCCGAGTGATTTATATTATTAAGCAATGAATCTTTAACCCCCAAAATCACAATATTCATGCAACAAGACAACCAAAACAATAAAGTAGTACTGATCACCGGCGGTATCGGCCGGGCCAGTGCCGAGCGGTTTCTCAAGGACGGATTCCGTGTTGTGATTGCTGATTTAAACAAAAGCCTTCTGAATCAGGCTCTGACGGTGCTTGAGGAAAAACATCCCGGTAATGTGATAAGCGTAGAATGTGATGTGACAAAAACAGATGACTGCCGGAGGGCAGTTAATACTGCCATCCCTTGAACCCTGCTTGTCCTTCGCCTTGTCCTGTCGAAGCTCGAAGAGCGAAGTCGGAAGCCTGAGAGGCGAAGTAGGAAATCCATGAACTTTTACTCGGAGATTAAACAATGGATGCAGCCAAGTTAGCTAAACTGCGCGAAAAATATTCAGATGAGAAGACGGTCGAATCACAAGAATCAGTCGACAACAGAGTTCCTTACGCCGGTGTACCTACCCTGCTGGATATGCCGTATCAGCCGGAATTAAAAGACTTGGATATCGCTTTAATCGGGGTACCTTTTGACCTGGGAGTTTACAACCGGGCCGGTGCGCGTCTGGGCCCTAAGGCGATTCGCAATGTGACGCGGTTTGGATCGATGAATCATTTTAATAAAATCACGCCCTCCACCCTCTGTCGAATCGCGGATGTCGGGGATGTGCCTGTTCAGCACCGCTACAGTCTCGATGAAGGCATTCGTGATATCGAAAAATACTATCATCATATAATAGATGCGGGAATTGCGCCGTTATCCGCCGGTGGTGATCACTCCGTAACCTATCCGATACTGAAGGCGGTGGGACGAGAAAAACCCTTAAGCCTAGTTCATGTGGATGCTCATTGTGACACCGACGGCTGGATGGGAAATTCCAAGTTCTATCATGGTGCACCGTTTCGCAATGCCGTGCTGGAAGGCGTATTAAATCCTGAACGGACAATTCAGATTGGAATCCGGGGTCCTGCAGAGCCGGTCTGGAAATTTTCGTATGACTCCGGCATGACGGTGATTCATATCGAGGACTTTGTTGAAATGGGCATAAAAGAGGTCATTCAAAAAGCCCGCGCAGTGGTGGGCGACGGCCCCACCTATATTTCATTTGACGTGGACGGTTTGGACCCGGTTTACGCACCGGGCACCGGAACACCTGAAATTGGCGGGTTGACGACCCGCGAAGCCCAGGCCCTGATCCGAGGCCTGCGCGGCTTGAATTTGGTGGGCGGCGATGTCGTGGAAGTTGCACCGCAATATGATCCCACTACCAACACCGCCAGAGCCGGGGCCCAGATGATGTTTGAGATTCTATGCCTTTTGGCGGAAGCGACATCGGCGCGCACCGAGTAGTAGTTCTTAATTGGCGCTAAGGGTATAGTGGGAATGTGAAGCCAGGAGGCTGGGAAGCTGACGGATCAACATCGATTTTATCCTTCAAGCTTTCCAGCCATAGCTTGTATGAATTAATCAACAATAATATTCAAAGGAGTTAATTTACAATGACTAGCAGCAAAGAAGCAATCTTACAGGAATTGAGAGATCGGACACCGAAATCGGGCGAGTACTGGGAGCAGTCCAAAGGCCTGGTTCCCGGCGGTTTGATGAGCGGAGCGCGTAAAATGGAGCCCTACCCCGTTTATGTCGAACGCGGCAAAGGTGCTTACACCTGGGACATTGACGGCAACCGCTACCTCGATTGTGCCATGTCGTTCGGCGTGCACGTGCTGGGACACGGTCCGGATGCGGTCCTGAAAGCATTGCACGAGCAGTGTGAATTGGGGATGAGCTATGGAATGCCCCATACCCGGGAAGTGGAGTTTACCCGGCGGCTGATCGAGAGTGTCCCCTGCGCCGAATTGGCCATGGTCTGCAATACGGGAACCGAATCGACTATGCTGGCCTGGCGCCTGATGCGCGCTGCCAGCAACAAGCCCATGATTGCCAAATTTGAAGGCTGCTATCACGGATGGCATGACTACGCCCAGTGGAGCGTTTTTGCCGAACCGAAAACCATGGGACCGGAGGACCGTCCCAATATGTCTCCGGGTTCCGCCGGTATCCCCGACGGCGCCAAAAGCACTGTACTGGTTTTGCCATTTAATGAAAATGCCTTCCGGTTGATCGAGGAGCATGCCCATGAATTGGCCGGGGTGGCGATTGAACCGGTACTTGGCGGTGGAATGTTGACCGTTGACAAAGCATTTATACAGAAACTGCGGGAAGTCACCCAAAAGGCCGGCGTGTTATTGCATTTTGATGAGGTGATTACCGGGTTTCGGCTGGCCCTGGGCGGTTGTCAGGAAATAAGCGGTGTGCTGCCGGATGTTGCCACTTACGGCAAAATCATCGGTGGCGGGCTTCCCATCGGTGCCGTCGCCTGTTCCAAGGAAATGGTGGCCATCGCCCAGAAAACCGATGATGGATTCTCGGCGGCCGGAACTTTCAGCGGTAATCCGTTAACCCTGAGTACCGGTGCCGCCATGTTGAAATATCTGCAGGAAAATCGTCAAATATATGCAGATATGATGGCCAAAGGCGAATATCTGCGCAACGGGTTCAATGAGTATTGCATCTCTAACGGCTATCCCTTCTGCATGACCGGCATTGGATCCATGTTCCAGATTCATGCCAAGGCGGATCTACCGGTGCTGGCGCGGGATCTGTTAGGCCAGGATGAAGATGCGCTGACCGAGCTGCAACTCCACTTCCGGCTAAACAAAGTCCTGCTGCCCTGGATGCATCTGGCTTTTTTCTCTGCCGCCCACACGCAGGAAAATATCGCAGAAATGCTGCGGGCCTTTAAGGCCTCAGTGGCAGGCGTGATGGAGTCAAGGTCCTGATACCACGGCCTGCGGTTTTTGTTGACATATGGAACACGATTATTTAAATAAGAGACAACATCAGGGTTTTGAAAAACCCTATTATTTATTTATTTTATCTATCCATCTATGAATAAAGGCCATGAAGGCATGCCGGGGGCGGTTCTTTGTGGTTTTTGTGTTCAAATGGGTTAAGATCTACCATGAAAAGAATCTGTGTCATTGACGGCCAGGGCGGCGGCATCGGTGCGACTCTGATAAAATATCTGAAGGAAGCCTACGGGGAGTCGATTGAGTTAATTGGTTTGGGAACCAATGCCATTGCCACCGCTCAAATGCTGAAGGCCGGTGCCAACCGCGGCGCTTCCGGTGAAAATGCTATCGCCCAGACCGTGGTTACAGCCGATCTGGTCGTGGGCCCCATTTCAATCTCGTGGGCCAATGCCATGCTGGGAGAGGTGACTCCTAAAATGGCAGAAGCGGTTATGTCCTGCCCGGTGCCAAAGATCTTACTGCCGCTAACCCAGGAACCCGTGGTGCTGGTTGGTCTGGAGAGCGAGCCGTTGCCCCATCTGGTCCAACGTGTCGTCAATGAAAAGATCAAGGAGGTATTAGCTGATGTGTGAGGCCAATGCTTATATTGCTAGCAATGATAAAGAAGAACTCATTTTAAAATCAGTAGACCTGGTAACACCGCAGGATGACGGCGGGTTCTTGCTGGTCGACATTTTTGGAACCCAAAAATTAATAAAAGGCAAACTCAAACAGATGAATTTAGTCGATCATAAAATCATTTTCCAGGAATAGAATCCCCAACCCGCCGCGGCGGGATTGGGGGTTATCGGTTAAGGATTTACGCGAAACACCTTTTTGATTGACAAGATTATCTCATCTTTGCTAATCGTTTTCTCCGGGGCAAGAAGCTCCGGCAAACCGCTTACCAGTAAAATAGATGACACGCTGGACGGTTCTGATTTAGCATTTTAGCAAATTATCGAATAAAGCCACGAAGGCTGCACCCTCTAAGTGGGGTTAGCGATCGTGGCTTTTTTATTGGGGTAATGCCACATTATCCCTGATGTGAGGATAAGAACCCGTTTATGGGGGAACAAAAATGAAATATTACAAGATGACAGTCCTGATTGTCGCTTTAAATTTGCTCGTAATCTGTCCGGCCCGGTCACATTTTGGAATGTTGATCCCCTCAGATTCAATGGTGATGCAGGACGACAGCCGAACGCTAACGATCGTTCTTTCCTTTTCCCACCCATTTGAGTCGGTGGGGATGGAAATGGTCAAGCCGAAGATCTGCAAAGTGCTGGCCGGTGGAAAGCATATGGACCTGGTGGGGTTGCTGGAAGCGGCCCGGGTAATGGGCCACAATGCCTGGACGGCGGCTTTTTCGATAAAACGCCCGGGCGTGTATATGTTTTATATGGAGCCCGAACCCTTCTGGGAGGCAGCTGAGGATTCATATATTATTCATTTCACCAAAACGGTCGTCACGGCCTTTGGCGACGATGAAGGCTGGGATGAAGAACTCGGACTTAAAACCGAAATCGTGCCCCTGTCCAAACCGTTTGGCCTGTATGCCGGCAATGTCTTTCAGGGGATAGTTAAATTGGACGGCAAAGCCGTGCCGTTTGCCGAGGTTGAGGTCGAATATTTTAATAAGGATAAGAAGTATACGGCCCCCACCGACTACATGATTACTCAATCCATCAAGGCTGATGGCAACGGTGTGTTCACTTATGCCGCGCCGGTTTCCGGCTGGTGGGGTTTTGCAGCATTAATCAGCGCCGATTATAAACTGCCGCATCAAGGAATGGAAAAGGATGTTGAGCTAGGGGCGGTTATCTGGGTGTATTTTCATGAAATGAAGTAATATTACAAGCCCGCCGAGCAGGATCGGGGGGCTATTGATTAAGTACAAGTTGCCTTTTGGCAATAGATTTGGCAGGATTCAACATATGCACATTTCTGAAGGCGTACTATCCGGTCCGGTGCTGATTTCCGGCGCAGCCCTGGCTGTAGTCGGGACGGGCATCGGGCTTAAAAAACTGGATTATGATCAGATTGCTAAAGCCGGGATGCTTTCGGCAGCATATTTTGTGGCATCGCTGATCCATGTTCCCATCGGACCGGCCAATGCCCACTTGATATTGAACGGATTGGTGGGACTTTTACTCGGCTGGGGAGCTTTTCCCGCCATCCTGGTCGCGCTGATCTTGCAGGGCGTATTTTTTCAGTTCGGCGGAATTACCACATTGGGGGTCAACACCATTATTATGGCGCTGCCGTCGGTGCTATCTTACCTTTTATTCGGTCGGATTGTCCAGAAGGCCTCCCGGACTGCCGCAACCGCAGCATTTGCCTGCGGGTTTCTATCGGTGCTGCTCAGCGGCCTGTTGGTCGGCTTAGCCCTGGTGTTCACGGAAGAGAACTTTCTGAAAGTATCCGGGATTATTATTGCCGCCCATATACCGGTTATGATTATTGAAGGTATTGTAACCGCAATTTGTGTGGCCTTTTTGCGCAAAGTGTGGCCGGAGATGTTGCCTGGGTATCCAGGATAGGGGTCGCTGAGGGCTGTTGTTTTGGCAACAGGCTTCTATAAACTGAAGGTGTCAGTGTTCAGATTTCAGGATTTAGCAGCACGGGATACTGACACCTGAAACCGGACACCTGAAAAATGCACACGGTATTTTTATGAAATCAGTACTACTAAAAATTTCTATAATGACCGTTATCTGTCTTGGTATTCTCCCGATGGTCGTCAGTTCTGCCTCAGCCCATCGGGTGAATGTATTTGCCTGGGCGGAAGGTGACACAATTTACGTGGCAAGCAAATTTGCCGGCGGCAAAAAAGTGAAGGCCGCTAAAATCCTGGTCTTGGATCCCAAGGGTGACGAGCTGTTAGCCGGCCGGACCGATGATCAGGGTGAATTTTCTTTTAAGGTTCCCAAACCGACTGATTTAAGAATCGTGATAGTTGCCGGACAGGGGCATCAGGGAGAGTGGATCGTACGCGCGGCCGAGATAGCGGATATGTCCTCGAAGGCAGCATCGGAAACAAGCACCGAAAACCTCATTCGATCCGATCAAAACAATGCGGTTTCTTTGAAATCCATGGGCAGCGGCGCCGCAACGCCCGACACTGCCGTCGAGCCAAAAGAACTGGAAGCAGTCATCGAATCCATATTAGATAAAAAGTTGAAACCCATTGCCAGGATGCTGGCCGAGATCCGGCAAAAAGAGCCGACTGTCAGAGACATTTTTGCAGGTATCGGCTATATTTTTGGCCTGGCCGGCATCGCTGCCTATGTTCATAGTCGCAAAAAGAAGGAGTGATCATCCGCCATGCTCCAGGAACCGTTTGCCGACGGAAATTCATTGATTCACCAACTCGACCCGCGTATTCGTCTTGTATCTGCCTGCGTTTATTCAACCGTCGTGGCTTTGTCGCTCAGTTTTTCGGTTTTAACGACTGCGGTTCTGATTTCATTCATATGTGTCATGCTGGCGCAGTTACCTGCCCGTGAAATTATTAAACGCATCATCGCGCTAAACAGTTTCAATGTGCTGCTCTGGATCGTTCTTCCCCTGACTTTTCAAGGCCCCATAGCACGGACACTCGGCCCGTTTACTTTTTATAATGCCGGATTCATCATGGCGGCTCAAATCACGTTGAAATCAAATTCCATATTTCTGATATTTATGTCATTGGTTACAACCATGAACTTATCGGTCCTCGGCTATGCCCTTAACTGGCTGCATGTGCCGGATAAGATCGTCCATTTGCTGCTAATGACCTATCGTTACGTGTTTTTGATTGAGCAGGAATACCAGCGACTCATCCGCGCCGCCCGGTTCAGGGGCTTCCGACCGGGAACCAATCTGCATACATATAAAACGTATGCCGCTATCGTTGGCATGCTTCTTGTCCGTTCAGCAGTCCGGGCAGATCGGGTCCATAACGCCATGCTTTGCAGGGGATTTAAACGCAAATTTTATTGTTTGCATGAGTTTAACACCGGCAAACAAGAGTGGCTGTTTGCGACTGCCATGGCCGGTATTACGGTCGTATTGATTTATTTTGAATGGCTTTAGAACTAGACGGTGGCCTAGTCTTAAAAAAGCCGCTTACTATATTTGATGCGTATCTTGATTCTTTGATCAAATAACTATAATGATTCGACGGTTTTATGAACTCAGAAGCTCCAATAATAAATCTACAAGATGTCACTTTCAGCTACCCCGGCGGCAAGACCGTGCTTAACCATCTTAACTTCAAATTCTACAGCGGTGATCGGATAGGATTAATTGCGCCCAACGGCAGCGGCAAGACGACTTTTTTCCATCTCATCATGGGACTGAATAAGCCGACATCGGGTCATCTGGAACTTTTTGGTAAAACCGTCTCAAACGCTAAAGATTTCGCAGAAGCCCGGCGTCGCATCGGGTTATTATTTCAAGATCCCGACGACCAACTTTTCAGCCCCACCGTCATTGAAGATGTGGCCTTCGGACCGCTGAATTTAGGCAGATCAAAAGCGGACGCCCTTAGAATTGCCCGGCGGACAATGGCGGACCTAGGCCTGGAGGGGTTTGAAGATCGCGTTACCTTTAAACTATCGGGAGGTGAAAAACGGCTGGTATCGTTGGCGACCGTTCTGGCAATGGAGCCGGAAGTGCTGCTACTGGATGAGCCGCTCAATGCACTTGACTCCGACACCAGCCCAATAATTGCAGAGAAAATTTCCAACCTTGATCAGTCTTATATAATCATCTCCCACGATATCGATTTCTCATTGTATGCAACCAATAAAATCTGTACGATAAATCACGGCAAAATTACGTTTGAAGATGAATCGCATATCCATGTGCATCGACACATGCATCCGCATGGGCGATATCCTCACAAACATGATTAAGGATCTAAAGCGGATTAATTAATTAAGTCCTTTAGCATTAAGATAGGGGCCGTACTTGCGGTCCTCTGTCAGAATATGATTGATAATCCAGTCTTTTAGAAAGTTGACAATGCTCATATCCATGCGCATTGCCCCGGCGGCATATTTATCTTTGAGTTCCTGGACTTCCTGAATAAGCCGCACATGATATTTGATATGAACTTCATGCTCCGGAAAATCATAATCTTCCATCAACTTTTCTTCCTGGCTGAAATGTTCTTCCGTGTAGCGAATCATGAAGTTAAGCGTGTCTTCCAGGATTGATTGATTTCTGCCGGAATGGATTTCTTCATATAGTTTATTCGCGGTTTTAAATAGCTCCCGATGATGCTCATCCATCTCTTTAATATTGGTATTATATTCCTCCCGCCATTGAAAAATGGGAATGCTGACCAATTCCGGATTCAAGATTTTTCTGATGCGTCTTTCATAGGTTTCAAATAATTTCCAATGTATGATTGGAATATTGGAGAGTACCTTCTCTTGAATGTTATATACCTCGGTATCTTTAATGGCGCGCACTTTGAAAATGGCCGGCGTTTTAAAAAGAACATTACTGACGCCAAAAAAATCGCCGGCGTTCAATGTTTCAAACACATCATCGTTTAAGAATATTTGCAGCCCCCCCTGCTTAATGCATCCGATACCCGAATATTCTTCTATCGGAAGCAATTCATCGGCTCGATAATTTTCCGGAGTCATCGCCTGGGCAATATTATTTTGGATCGGATATGAAATATCTTCACCGAAAAGCCAGGTATTCTGCAAAAAATCCCGCCTCTCTCTGAGATGTTCGAGAGCGGCATGCAGACCGCTTTTTTTGATAAAGTCGAGGTAAAGGCTGCAGGGCACCTGCAATGCGCTGACGAAATTTATTGCGCGATAGGTTTCTTTGGCAGGTATCTGAAACACGCCGATGTTGTCGCCGACCAATCCGCCGGCCGAAATCGTGCTGTTAACCCCTGCATCCGATCGAATGATCTCAACCGCGCCGGTCAGAATCAAATATACGTCTTTATTGATTTCGCCTTTTTTGATGAGAATACTCTCCGGATTGATGGTTATCAGTGGACTATTAATCAACATATTGATCTGATGCATCGGCACGGAAGGAAAGTAGGCTTTTAATAAGCTTTCGGCATACTGCCACACATAATTCTGATGGGCGGGTATTAAAACATCTACGGTACCAAAGGGTGCTCCGGAGCCGATCTCTTTTTGCTGGGCGGTCAGCTGCGTAGATGTGTGGGCTAAGATAATCTTGTCGGATGGGTCATTCTTAAAATCCAGGGCCGAACCGTGAACGTACCCCCCACCGACATCCAGTTTTTTCAGATCCGCCTTCATCAAATACTTACTTTTTACGTTTTCGAAATACTCCTTAGAAATCCCCGGTTCTGACTCGTCATCCGTGATCATGTTGCGCAGAACATCGAAGCTGGAAATATCGGCAAAATGAGCATAGGATTGATAGCCTTTCCGATCGATGGTCCGAAACACATAAATGGTCGTTTCTGTCGGATGGGGTGAAAAGATCGGTTTAACTTCCAGGGAATCGACTTCATTCCAATCCTCCATTTTCAAATCACGGACTTCAAAATAATTCCGAAAGTTTTCTTCTTTAATCGATACCAAGGCCGTCAGTTTATTGATCACCGTGGCACGAATAAGAGGTGTGGCGATATATTTAATTTTATGGTCTGATCGCATGAGGGTCGTCAGACCGGCAAAATGGTCATCATGGGCATGGGTTTGAAAAACACCTTCAATTTCATTAACACCGATTCCCAGCGCATTGAGGCTATGCAGGATATTGGGCCCCGCATCAACCAGATATATATTGCCCTGAAATACGATGATACTGGACATACAGGGCCGATTGATGTCCCAGCCATTGCCCTCACCGGAATGAATAACCGCAAAATACTCTCTGTTAATATTCTGAAATCCCAGCGGATAGGGCGATTCGTATTTTTCATGCGGCATCAGGTTAAGATCAACGGTGACATATTCTCCCTGATACTTAAATTCGAAAAGATTTAAACGCAGACGGCGCACAAACAGCCCGTTTTTAATCTCAACAGCTTGATTATCAACGATGATCGAATCAACTGATTCCTCGGTGGCCTTAATTTCCCCGAAGCGGAATTTCAGCTTCAAACGCATCATTTCCCTGGCCGTTTCGGGGGTCACACCGGTCTCAATAATTTCCTCCTCGGAAATCAAGCCGTAATTGCCGCGATAAATGTACTGCATTTGTCCCTTAATCTGCTCTTCAGAACCGATTAAAAGTGGCTTTAAGCCCGTATTGTTAGGATGACCGGGCATTATCATGCCTTGCCGGTAATACATGTGCAGCACAGGAAATTCGGACAGGTTGGAAAAAAAACCATTCTGAACCGAGATATCCGACAACAATATCGCATTCGGGCCGGTTTCAAATGCAATGCCATTTTTTTCCCTGGCAACAATCAAGCCCCGCTTACTTAAATGCTTGACACTGTCAGCCGGGCAGCCGCACATGATGCAGATGTCGAGTTCGGGAACCTCAACCCAATAAAGGCCATTGGTAACTTGGATTTTGGAAATTTTTGGCATTGGTTTCACCTCCCTCTTATAAAGGTTAAACCAAAGGCTAGTGAAAAACGAAGTAACTACAAGGTCAATTATTTTGCTAAGAAAACAGGACCACCAATCCTATGATGGTGCAGAATTGATGAAGTTTCAAGAGATAAATAAATTTCAAATAAACAAAAAACCCGGAATCAATTAAGATTCCGGGTTTATTAGAAAGATTTCGGCGGCGTCCTACTCTCCCACACAGCTGCCCGTGCAGTACCATCGGCGCTGAAGAGCTTAACTTCCGTGTTCGAGATGGGAACGGGTGTGACCTCTTCGCTATTGCCACCGAAAAACGGCTATTGCTAGCTTTAAATTTGTATTAAGACACAAAGCGCATACATTCAACACGATCATGTGAATTATTTTGTGGCCAAGCCGCACGACCGATTAGTACCGGTAAGCTAAATATGTTGCCACACTTACACACCCGGCCTATCAACCTTGTGGTCTACAAGGGGTCTTCAGTTCCGCATGTTTCCATGCGAAAGGGATATCTAATCTTGGAGTAGGTTTCCCGCTTAGATGCTTTCAGCGGTTATCCTTTCCGAACTTAGCTACCCAGCAATGCCGCTGGCGCGACAACTGGAACACCATTGGTTCGTCCATCCCGGTCCTCTCGTACTAGGGACAGGTCTCCTCAAATATCCTGCGCCCACGAAAGATAGGGACCAAACTGTCTCACGACGTTTTAAACCCAGCTCACGTACCACTTTAATTGGCGAACAGCCAAACCCTTGGGACCTGCTCCAGCCCCAGG
>CACVKW010000166.1 GCA_902749685.1 Olavius sp. associated proteobacterium Delta 1
GTACAACCTGATTTCTAAATCACTAATTTCCCGTTTATAACTGCCTGTTTTTATTAAAGGCAGTATTTGATTTTCAAATTATTTTGGACAGCAATGAGACAAAGCACGATCAAAAATACGACCATGGGAAGAAAATAGTAGTTGGCCACAACGCTTTTCGTTACCAAGCTGTTAGCAAAAAATTTCTTGCACGGA
>CACVKW010000167.1 GCA_902749685.1 Olavius sp. associated proteobacterium Delta 1
AGGTCAGCCAAATGACTAAGTATCTGAATTTATTAGATCTGGGATGAAAAATCGGGCAAAATGAAGCTGCTTTTTGCCTACAGACCGAAAACAAGAGCCGGAACCGAAAAGCGGTAAGGAATCTGAAGTGGTATTTATCCCTCAAAAAGTGGCTGACCGGCTAAAGGACTACATCAAGGAAAAAGGTATTGAACCAGATCAACGGATCTTCCCGATCACCTATAATGCTGCTCGGGTGATGGTTATTAAGGCCGGTAAGTTGGTTGGAATCCATTTAAGGCCGCATGACCTCAGGCGATTTTGCGCAACGTATGCATCTCAAAAAGGGTCTGGCTATATCTTATCTCAGAAATTAAACTTGTTTCTGGCCGCGAACAAGGATATAACGTTTAAAATTAGGATCACGAAAAACGAATGAACGCGTGTCCCTTATCTCTGACTTAACCTCAAAGGGCCCGTCTTGCATATCCAAAAATCCATGAATAGTTGCTTTGATATCCGACTCCGATATGTTGCTACTTTTGGATACTTGATCGACTATTTTCTTCGATATTATCACTGTATCCTCTTGCTTGGCTATTGCATTTAGAACGCTCCAGTTAATATCATCTTCAAGAGTCACCATCTTTAACTGCTCTTCGAAGAGCCTACATTCAGCATTGTCCTGGAGGCCAGATATCATTTCATTGAAGCCTTTATTGTTAATAATCACTGTATTTTTTTGGGGACGGCGGAAATTCTCGAAGCTCTTTTCGGACTCAAGATAATCCTGTAAGAGGGTCTTTGCGAAAAAGTGGCACCAGTATGGTGACCGATAACTGCTGCCTACGATTTGGCGGATTACATCAGGCGATATTTTACAATTTTTCCTTAATTGAAATGCACCGACATCAAGGATTTCTTTGAGCTCCTCTGCAGTCATTGGTTCAAGTTTGATGGCGTGAATCTGCCGAGCAATAGAAGAGTGTTGGCCAATTAAGTCGAATGTTGTCTCGGCAATTCCCACCAACACAAAGCGGACATTGGGTATGTTTTTCAAGTAGAAAGCGATCTCGGCGCGATTTTGGATGGTCTCGAACTCATCAATGATGATCAACAGTTGATCAGTGTATGAGTCGCCGTACCGTTGGATTGCTATCTCGAAACCTTCCTTGATATTTATAGGTTTTTCGGGGACGTGGATCTCCTTTAGCTCATCTTCAGCCACGAAGACCTTGTCAAACCCGATCTTTGTGGCGACCTCTATTTGGTCAGCCTCTGAGGAAAGATAAGAAAGGAGCCCCGCGCCATAGAGTCTGTTGTCATGACGTTCCCTGCGGCGGGTCAATATCGAGTGGATCACCTCATCGAGTCGTTTTCCGAATCCATTGACCCATATAACATTGAAAGACTTTCTATCTGGCCCCACTAACCAAGAAAGGAAGCCTCGACTCTCCAAGCGTTTACGTAAATTGTAGTAGTCTAGAAGCTCAAAGTCGCCTTGTGCTACTGCATGTAGCATATAAGCAAGGGATGATTTCCCGCATCCCCTTTCCCCGTAAACAATGAGATCAGCCCCTTTGCTTAACAGTGCCGAAATCATTTCTTCCAGCTGTTTTTGACGACCCACGAACTTTGCAGGGGTAAGTATCGGCGATGCTGGTGTAAAAACATTTAAAAAATCTTCCCGCGTTTTCAGGTTAATTTTTCGAAGGGCTCTTTCCCGTAAGTTAAAAGAATTGTTCATTTCATTGACCATTGCGATACCCCCTTTTATATCTTTGAAATAATATTGATTTTTCAGCTATTTAAAATCAGTATTAAAAAACTAATATCCAGTTAGGAAAGATGATACTACGCTTTAGGACATTCTATTAAATTTACAATTAAGAATATACCAGTTTAAGGAAACGCTATGTTGATATCTAATTCATCCAGTTATAATTTATTGAGACTCAGAAACTGAGATACCTTGATAATCATAAATTACTGAAAATGTTCAATTTAAAATAGATATCATAATAATTTAGCTGATGTCAAATGATCAAATATATAGCAGAAACATGGAAATTTACATTCCTCATAGGGCCAATCGATATCTCATAGATTTTAACCTAAAACAGAATATTAACGGCAAGTGACAACAAATCTTCCGATATCTGACTAATCCCGCGTCTGGTGTTAATATCGTTGATGTTGTGTCCAGATACTCAATACTTTTCTCTGAATTTACAATTATTTTATTTTAAGCCTATTTCTTCAAAAGGTTTATCTTTAAGTTTTGGAGCAAACATTGAGATCGGTAGAATTCCTAATGTATAAAAATAGCATTGTCTTTGCGTTATTCGACCATTAATTAATTCGGCATAAAAGTAATTTATTAATTTATTTCTTACCATCTTATGATAGCCAAATCTTTGATTATTATAAAATAGATTTGAGTTCACTCTTGTCCAAAAACGGGTTTAGAATGAGTCATAAAGTGAGTAATAATACGAGTCATTGAAAAAAATCCTCCTTATATGTAGGGTGGTTGTTAAT
>CACVKW010000168.1 GCA_902749685.1 Olavius sp. associated proteobacterium Delta 1
GATGCTGGATGCTTGATACTTGATGCTGGATATCTAACAGGACACTATCGGTGAATTTCAACGACATCCAGTATCCAGAAACCAGAATCCAGGATCAGTCAATA
>CACVKW010000169.1 GCA_902749685.1 Olavius sp. associated proteobacterium Delta 1
ATGCTGGATATCTAACAGGACACTATCGGTGAATTTCAACGACATCCAGGATCCAGAAACCAGAATCCAGGATCAGTCAATACTTTCAATGGTCTTCATTGCAGCAGC
>CACVKW010000170.1 GCA_902749685.1 Olavius sp. associated proteobacterium Delta 1
CAAAAAGAACTGATAGGAAGTTGATAACTATCGAATATCATTTAAAGTGTCTCAACTTAAAAGCTTGTAAAAATGTAAATATATAACGGACGTCCCTCTGATTTTTATGGCAGGGTTCTTAATAAATTACAATCACATAGCTTGGTCCGACAAGAGATGCCGAAGAACCTTATTTCCTTGACACGCTGGCAAAAATGGCGGTGTTTCGTGATTTCGGCCGATTGCGAAATAGTCAGGCAAATCCGCCGTCAGGTCAGCAATCCCTCGATGGTTTCAATTAAGATATCCGCATCCACCGGCTTTTCGACAAATGCCGATGTGTGATAATACTTCAGGTCGTCATCGTCTTTCATGCCGGGATAGGCTGAACAGGCAACGATGGGCAGGCTGTCGTCGATGGCCCTGATTTTACCGATCAATTCGATGCCGTGGATCTCCGGCATTTTGATATCCGTTACCACCAAATCCATTGATTCCTGCTCCAGCAGGGCCAAGGCCTGCATTGCACCGGGCGCGGTTACGATCTTCCAGGGTTTTGACCGCAGCATGCGAGCGTAAGAGTTCAGCACGAGCTCATCGTCATCGACAAAGAGGATTCGTTTTTGGCTTTGCGCTTTGCGTTGCAGAATGCGATCGAATTTATTCGACAACAATTTGACATCATCGGTGATGTAAACCGACAATTGTACGTCCAGCGGTTGGATCTCCTCTCCATCGGATGCATCCAAAGAATACAAAATGACCGGGATGTGCGGAAAGCGATTGTTGAATTGCATCAGGCAGCGCAGCCATTCCCAATCGGTCAAACTCGGCTCCAGGATAACGGCATCGACGTCTGCGCCCACTGAAGGATTGCTGAAATCAAAATCGTAAACGAATTCGGCATCCGGGTATTGATTGATCAGCGATAGCCTGACCAGCTCCATTTGGGTACTTTTATTGGGGCATGCTAACGTTAAGGGTTTCATCTGGCATTCCTTTCGAACTGAATTAAATATCTTCCTATCTTGATCCAACCGGCCTTTTCATCCACCGTAGGTGGAAATTCCGGTGATCGTTCATCAGCCGTTGGCCGGCGGATTTGCAGTTTCGGTACGAAATGACATGACCGCTCCTTTACCGCTAAACCGATCTGACAAGGGCGCAATATCAATCGTATAGGTTGTTCCGTCAAAGTCTTGACCGGTTATTACCCGGGATGACTTGCCGCTGGCCAGGACATGGTTGACGCGCTCGATGACGGTCTTTGAGAAGTAGGCTTCCAATGGACCGCTCAATTCAAAACGAGTGTCATTGATGATCAATTCGGTGGCTTTTTGATTCATCATAACGATCACCCCTTCCGTGCTGATTCCAAGGACCGGAAAGGGCAGATCGTTCAGGATGGCGCGCGAGAGTTCGAGGGCCTGATTTTGAAATTCCAGCGTTTGGGTGCGATCGCGTACCAATTGCTCGAGATTTTCATTGGCTTCCTGCAGCTCCTTGTTTTGCTCCAGCACCTTTTGGTGAAGGCGTCGGTTGGCCTGAATCAAGTCATACTGGTCAAGGGCCTGCCGGATTTCGAGTTTCAGGTTCTGATCGTTCCAGGGCTTTAAAAAAAATTTATAAATATTCCCTTTATTGATCGATTCGGTGATGCTGTCCACGTCGGTATATCCGGTTAGTATGATTCGAATCACATCCGGATAGTCCGCTTTGACTTGGGCCAGAAATTCCGTGCCGTTCATTTCCGGCATGCGTTGATCCGAAATGACCAAGTGGATATCGTGCTCTTTAAGAAGCGCCAGGCCGTCGCTGCAATTAGTGGCCGTAAAGAGGGTGTAGTTTTCGGGACGCAGCAATCGCTTGAGCGCGTTTAACATATTCTGCTCGTCATCCACACACAAAACGTTATGGGGTGAATTATTCATTTTTTTCCTATCCGTTAAGAAGCGGTTTTCAGTTAATTATTGGCAAAGAAGAACGCGCATGCCGACTCCACCTCTGCCTGCAGGGGCGGATACCATTCCGCCAACGAGTCCATCAGTGCGGCCGCCCAGGGGACTGTATCAATATCCAGGTCCAGCTGATCGGCAACAACTTGAGTCTCGCTGCTGCTGTTGACGATCCGGTCTGCCAGGTAAATCACCATCTGCATCTTATTTTCCTCGGATTTAAGTTGCGGGGCGTGGTGATATTTAACAGCCTGGATCAGATCTGACGGCAGTTGCCACTTTTTCGCCAAATAGGCACCGATCATCGGATGCTGCACCGGTAACAGACGCTTTTCCGCTTCCAGGAAAGTCAGGTTGTCTCTACGGACACTCTGCCAAATTTGCCTGAAAAGATCCTGGAAAGACGCCAGCATCAGCACTTTACCTGTATCGTGCAGCAAACCGGCCACAAAAGATGAATCCGGCAAAGCGGCTTTGGCGTGTTCGGCAATTTTCCTGCTGATTACGGCGACTTCCAGCGAATGGTGCCAGAAATCGGCGATCTCAAAGCCTTCTAAATCTTTGACGTCTGAAAAGGACTCAATAATCGACAGCGACAGGATTGCGTTGCGGATCGTATTGAAACCCAGCAAAACCAGCGCATTGGACAGGCTGTCGACTTTCGATTGGAAGCCGTAAAAGGCTGAGTTTACGAGAGAAAGAAGTTTGCTGACAATCGCCTGATCTTTTTCGATGGTGCGGCACAGGATCTCTAAGGTGGTATCCGAATCCTGCAGCAAGCCATTGACTTCCGATACGATGGTCGGCAGGGTCGGCAGATGCCGTATATTATCGAGTCGGCTGTAGAATGTTTTGAAATCAATTAACATGTCAATTTTATCTCGCTTTTATTTGCCGCGATCGTCATAACCGCACTTTAACCGTTTCGCCGATCGCCCGGTCGTTGGCCAGGCGGTTGATGCCGATGATGGACATTTTGGTCAGGACCGAATCCGCCGGCAGCACCAGACGGCCGTCCACCGTTCTGAGTTCGCCGCAGAGCGTCATGCCGATTTTGAGATCGTCAATATGCACCGGCTTAAACTTGGGGCCGGAATCCCGGGTCCCGTCTTGCGATATCTGAAGCACTTTGATCACCTTCTTAACGACGTCAGGGTCGTACATGCTTCCTGAGCGTTGGCGAAGAAAATTTTGCTTCACTTTCCGAATGATGGTCTCGCGATCGGACCCCATCAAAACCTTGGCTTCCGGTCCGAGCAGACCCTGAGCTTTGTAGTGGACTTTCAGCAAGCTTTCGGGCCACTCGTTCATCAACCGTACGTAATCGCCGGTCACTGCAATGATGCGTGCTCCCAGGGGAATGTTCGTGCTCCGGATCCCTTCCGGATAGCCGCGGCCGTCAAAGCGTTCGTGATGGTAGAGCACAATTTCAGCAACCTCACTCAAGCGCTCGACCGATTCCAGGCATAGGGAGGCAATCACCGGATGGTGGTAAAAAACCGCCAACTCCTGCGAGGTCATTTCTTTTTCGTCTTTTTGCCAAAGGCTTCGCGGCACTTCGAGCAAGCCGATATCGTGCACCATGGCGGCCATCTCGATGGTTTGCAGCCCGCTTTCAGCGACCTTGAATTCTTCGGCCACCTTGCGAGACAGGAGTGTGACATTTTTCATATAATTTCCCAACTTGGGATTGAAATTTTCGATAATGACCGACATCAGACGAATCGTATCGAAAAGACTTTTTTCCAGTTTTAGGTTCGCATCCTCGAGGGTCTTGTTTTTCTGAACGATTTCCCGCGTCCGTTCTTCGACTTTTTTTTCGAGATCCTGGTTCAGCTCGGTCAACAGATGGTTCTGCTTATTGGTGAGCTCCGTCAACCGGCGATTTTCCAATACAAGCTCATACTGCTGCAGCGATTGCTCCACCTGCAGCACGAGGTCGTCATCGTTCCAGGGTTTGGTGAGATAGCGATGGATTTCGCCTTTGTTGATCGCCGCAACAACGGCATTCATATCCGAATAGCCCGTCAAGAGGAAACGGATGGCATCCGGGGCGATACTTTTGGATTGCTCGAGAAATTCAGCCCCGGTCATCTCCGGCATGCGCTGGTCGGATATGATCAGCGAAACAGTTGCGTCCGTTTCGGTCAGCACCTCGAGTCCCGCCGACCCGCCTTCGGCGGCGAGAATTTTAAAGCCTCTGCGGCGCAGCAGTCGCTTTAAGGCGTTTAATATCGATCGTTCATCGTCTACGCATAAAAGGGTATGTTCATATTTCAGTGTCACCGACACACTCCCATAATTTACGGTTGCTTAACATAATCTAAATTCCGGATCGAATCGGCCCGTCTTGCGGCGAGCTGTTTTTTCATTGCAAGATCTTTCAGGCGGTGATGGATTGGCGCCACCTTCAGGGCCATCCTTAATCTTCCTCGTAACGAACCGGAATCTGAATGATAAATTCAGTTCCTTCACCGATCTTGCTGTTGACATGGATACGGCCGTGATGCTTCTTGATGATGTTGTAAACGACATTCAGTCCCAACCCGGTGCCTTTGCCGACCGTTTTAGTCGTAAAAAACGGATCAAATACCTTCGAGAGCTGATCTTCGGGGATGCCGCATCCCGTATCCCTGATGCGAATCTCAACCTGGTCGTCGATGCAGCGAGTCCTGATGTCAATGCTGCCTTTTTCCTTGATGGCCTGGGTCGCATTGACAAACAGGTTCATAAACACCTGGTTCAATTGTTGCGGGTAGCATTCCACCAGCGGCAATTCCGCTAAATCTTTGGTTACCGTCGTATTATATTTTAGTTCGTTCCAGACCACATTTAAGGTCGATTCGATGCCTGCATTAAGATCGGCGTTTTTAACCTGGTCCTCGCCCGGGTGCGCAAAATCTTTAAGATCCATGACGATTTTCTTAATCCGATCCGTCCCTTCGCGGCATTCGGCAACCAGATTCTGGATATCGTCCAGAATAAAATCGAGATCGATATCTTTTTCGAGTTGGGTGATTCGAGAGATGGAATCCGCCACCGGATAATCGCATTGCAACGAGGCGGTATCTTTTTCCAAACCCGCGACAAGGCTGCGATACTGCTCCAGCAGCGGCATCATATCCTGCTGATAAACGGACAGGGTTTTTAAATTACTGCTGACGAAACCGGTCGGATTGTTTATTTCGTGAGCGACGCCGGCCGCAAGCTGTCCGATACTGGCCATTTTTTCGGACTGCAGCAATTGCACGCTGGTTTTTTTGAACGCTTCTTCCAGTTCCAGAATTCGCTGGCCGGAACGAATTCTAGCCTTTAACTCTTCGGGATCCAGTGGTTTTATGATATAGTCGTCAGCACCGACTTCAAGCCCTTTGATAGAATCTTTCTTCTGATCTTTGGCGGTCACAAAAATTAGATAAACATAGTGGTCCAACTTTGCTTGGCGAATATTCCGGCATAATGTCAAACCATCTATCTCTGGCATCATCCAGTCCGTAATCACCATCCTGACATTGTTTTGCTGAAAAAGATCCCAGGCTTCTTGGCCATCTTCGGCCGAAACTACCTTGTGTCCTAATTTCTCAAGTATCTTTTGAAGAAAACACCGCGAGACAAAGTCATCTTCTGCGATGAGTATTTCCATAATGTCTCCTTAGATTTAGGAATTGTTTGATACTTTCATCTTTCATCCAAGCCGGCCGACATACGCTTCCAGACGGGCCACATCATCGTTTAGCTCCTCGAGGATCTTTTTGCCGGCCGACAGGTTTGCTTCTCTTCCCATCTGTTCTATACGCAAGGCGGTGGCGGCGACTCCGTTAGCGCTCAGATTTGCCGCTGCCCCTTTTAGAGAGTGAGCCTGACGCTCCAAACTCGCCGCTTCACCCTGCTCCAAGGCGATGCTAAGTGCCTCAATCTGGGCCGGGACTTGGCTTAAAAATGCCTGCAGCATCGTCTCCAAAAAATCCCTGTCACCCATGGCCCGTTCAACGGCCTTGTCTAAGTCGATGGGGACGGTACCCTGACTTTTACGTGCAGAAACACTTGACACCCCTTCCTCCTTTTTGGTGGAAGGAGCCCTTTTCTCAATATCGGCCCACTTATTGATCTTCTTTAATAAATCCTGCGGCTCGATGGGCTTGGCCAGATAGTCATCCATTCCGGCCTCCAGACAGCGTTCGCGGTCCCCTTTCATGGCATGCGCGGTCATGGCAATGATGGGAACCCGGCGCATTTCAGAATCCAGCTGCCGGATTTTGCCGGTGGCACTAAAGCCGTCCATCTCCGGCATCTGCACGTCCATGAGCACCAAATCGTAGGGAACCATCTCAAGGGCCTTGAGCGCCTCTTGGCCGTTGGCCACCGCATCGGCGCGAAAGCCGAATTTTTTCAAAATGTGCAGCGCCACCATCTGGTTGATCGGGTTGTCCTCGGCCAAAAGGATGCAAATGCTGCGCTTGCGCTGCTCGGCAACCGTATGCCGGGTCACCACCGGCTGAGACAGGCCGGCGTTTGCCCGGGATTTCTTTTCGGTAACCGTTACCAGACAATCATAAAGCAGCGAGCGCCTGACCGGCTTGGTCAAATAGGCGGCAAAGCCGAGGGTCTGCATGCGGGCCCCATCGCCGCGCTGGCCCATGGAGCTGAGCACGACCAGGACGGTCTCGTTTAGATCATCATCTTCTTTAATCTTTCGCCCCAGGGTTTCGCCGTCCATCTCCGGCATCTGCATGTCCAAAATGGCAATATCAAAGCGGCGGCCGGCGGTCACCGCCTGCCGCAGCTTGTCTAAGGCCTGTTGCCCGCCGGTGGCCTGCTCAACGCAGCAGCCCCAGGAATTGAGCTGCTCGGTTAGAATCAGCCGGTTGGTTTGATTGTCGTCCACCACCAGGATGCGCTTGTTGCAAATGCTTTCGGGAACAACCCAGTCGTCGCTGGGCTGTGCGGGCTGTTTTTCGAACTTGCTCGTAAACCAAAATGTAGCACCCCGGCCCGGGCGGCTTTGCACCCCGATTTCACCGCCCATCAGTTCGGC
>CACVKW010000171.1 GCA_902749685.1 Olavius sp. associated proteobacterium Delta 1
CGAGGATGAAACCGGTATCGTCGAAACCACCTTTTTCCCGCAAACCTACCACCGCTTCTGCCACATGATCGACCGCAATCGGCCCTATTTGCTCAGCGGAAAGGTGGAAGAAGACTGGGGGGCAATCACCCTGACGGTAGACAGAGTCGAGACGGTTCAGTGCTAAAATTACAAAATTACGCTGCCTTCTTATTGACCAGCCATGACGCTCGAATTTTCGAATTTTTGGCAATTTCGGTTAAAAAGGCCGTCTTGACAGCACCGATGATATTGGGTATTTGGATCTTTATTGGCTGAAGCAGGTCTGGAACCCTATATTCCCCAAGGCGCCTATTATGTTCTTGCCGACATATCTAAAATCCCCGGGGAAACAAGCAAAGAGAGGGCGATGCACCTGCTGCACCAAACGGGGGTGGCCTGCGTTCCCGGAGAGGCATTTTTTCATGACGATTCAGGAGAGGCATTGGCGCGCTTCTGCTTTGCCAAGCAAGATGATGAGCTTGAAGAAGCTTGTCGAAGGATCAAAACACGTGACCTTTAATCAAACATAGAAATTCTGGTTCTCTGGGCCAGGTCAGCGGCAAGTGGCTATGCCGTAGATAAATTTCTTGAGGTGATGGAATACTGAAATGGCCGACTCCGCCGAAGCAGCTTCGGCTTCGAAAGTCAGCTTGCAATCGAATTTAAGGAATGAAATGTTCCTCGATCAGCTGATGGATCTCCTGAATAATAAGCTCTAACAGTTTCTCTCCTTTTTCCCGACTATAACCTTGAGTTGATGTAAATACACCCGAGGCCGGATAGTTGGCGATATCCCAGGGAAATATGCGAAATTCAAATCGGCTTTTGCGCCTGTCGTCAACAATTTTATCTGTTTTGACAAGCTCAGGGGTAATATACATCATCAATGACGTCTCGACCAGCGCCGCATGCTCGTCCACCCAGCCCTTCCAGTCCGGACCGAAAATTTTTACGAGGTCTTTTTCGACAATCAGCTCCCACCAGTTTGCTAAAATAATTTTAACGGAACTCGACTTTCCCAGGGAAAGTGAAATTCCTTCAATCATAAAATCCGTGTTTTCCATGTGCGCATTGATGACAAGAATCTTTTGGAAACCCAGTTCAATAAAGCACCGCATGGTATCCCGCGTCAGCTTTATGAGCGTCTGTCCATCAATGGAAACCGTGCCCGCAAAAACACGGGAAGGCTTGGCATACGTGTATCGGAAAGGCGGGGCGATGATCAATTTCATCTTGGAGTTCGTTGCAGCCATTTTTTGAGCAATGTGAACCGCCGTAAGGGTGTCAGTATCAACCGGCAAATGCGGCCCGTGCTGCTCTATTGAACCCACCGGCAGCAAAAGGATCGTATTTGACCGGTCCAGGGCATCAATCTCTTCCCCGGTTAAATCGACGTAGTTGTGAGTTCCCATTTTGGAAAGTCTCCTTTACCTGTTTTATTCATTTGATTTTTTCGCCAGAAAATATTCACCGATGAACAAGACCGACATGGAGAAAATAAAAACGATGGCGCCGATGGCATTAATCGTCGGCTTGATCCCGCCCCGCATCATGGTCCAGATTTTTACCGGGAGCGTCGGTTGAAAGCCTGAAACAAACCAGGCGATAATGAATTCATCAAATGACAGAGTAAATGTGAGCAACATCGCGGCAATCAGGCCGGGGGCGGAAAGGGGTAGAATCAATTCCCTGACGGTCTGCCACCGGCCGGCCCCCAGGTCCCAGGCGGCTTCCTCCAGAGTGGCATGTATGCTGCGCAGTCTTGCCCGAATGATAAACATTGCAAAGGGTGCGCAAAAAACAGTGTGGCTTATGATAACCGAGAGCAGCGAATTTTGAAGGGTTAGAATGTGATTCAGAAATATAAGCAGCGCCAGGCCCAAAAGAAGCGTGGGAACCGTCAGAGGGGCGGCCATAAATCCGAGAAACAGGTTTTCCCCTTTTAATTTGTATGACCGCAGCGCATAGGCGCCCATAAATCCCAATATTGTCGAGATCAAGCTGACAATGGAGGACACAATAATGCTGTTTTTGACCGAATCCAGCAGCCTGGAATCCAGCATTAATTCACTGTACCACTTTATAGTAAAATTCTGTAACGGAAAACTTGGATACCTTCCCGAATTGAAGGAAAATATTATGATCACCGCTACCGGCAGAAATAAAAATGCAAAAGCCACAATTACATAGAATTTTAAAAAACCGCGGCCCCAACTTATCTTTTTGCGCCTAGTGGTCGCCATCTTCTATATCCACGCCTGCTGGTTTGCCCCGGGTAATCGACTCCACCCGGCGTAAATAAAGGATCAATACGATCAAAATTGTAGCAACCATCACCACCGCCAGCGCGGACGCCGTCGATATGTTTACTGTTCCCTGGATTTCGTCCACAATCATCTGGGTGAAGACCGGTTTTTTGCCTCCTCCCAGAATCGATGGTGCCACAAAATCCCCAAAAGACATGATAAAAACGAAAATGCTGCCCACAATCAATCCCGGCAAGGTAAGTGGAAAGACGATTTCGAAGAAAGTTCGGAGTTTGCCTGCACCAAGGTCATCGGCAGCCTCCAGTAGATTTCTGTTAATTGAATCCATGCTGGAATACAGGAGCATGGTCATTAAAACCATGTAAAAATGGGTAAACCCGACTTCGGTGGCGATGTGGGTGTAAAGAATGGTAATGGGAGTATCGATGATTTTGAGAATCTTCAAAATTTGGTTGAACAGGCCGTTATTTGCCAGAATAATTTGCCAGGAGTAAGCCCTGATAAGATAATTCGTCCAAAACGGCAGGATCATGGCCACCATTAACAGTCTTCGGTATTTCGCCGGCACCTCAAAGGCAATGGCATAGGCCAGTGGGTAGGCAAGGATGGCACTCAGGACAACAGCGGTCAAAGCAAGTTGAAATGAGCGAGCATACGCTGTCCAGTATGGCGTTTTGGAAAATATATCCGCGTAATTTGCCAGGGTCCACTGAAAAACAAGCCTCAACTCTTTTACGGTCAAGAAGCTGACTAAAAAAATCAACAGCACGGGAAGAATAAAAAAAATGACTTCCCATAGCGATATGGGCAAAATTCCAATAAAAAAGCGAACTGGAGGAATATTTCTGAATTTGGCCATCTTATCAATCCCTGACAATAATCGATCCGATCTCAGGATTCCAACCGATTTGAACAGGATCTGATGTAGAAATACTAGCAGCCTTATGGGCATCGATAACGATTTTATTCCCTTCGACTTCAACAACCAGTCGCACCACGGAACCGGCGTATAATTTTTCTATGACACGTCCCTCAATCTTGTTTAGGCAGCTATCCGCGGCATCGGCTATCTGGAGGTCTTCGGGCCGGACCACCAGACCCACCCTTTTCGCGACCGGATCTGCAAACTGAAGTGAGTCCTTTGTTGCGATGAACACCTGCCCCCTGCTATCTTCAATGTGCACCGTGTCCTGATGCGCTCCGATGATCTTTCCCTCAAAAATATTGCACTCTCCCAGGAAGTTGGCCACGAACATAGTTTGTGGATTATCATAGATCTCTTGGGGCGTGCCCAGCTGTTCCAATTTGCCTGCATGCATAATACCAATGGTATCACTCATGCTCATGGCCTCTTCCTGATCATGAGTGACGTAGATGAAAGTGGTTCCAAGTTCGCGTTGCAGCTGCTTGAGTTCCAATTGCAGTTGTTTTCTTATTTTCGCATCCAGGGCTCCCAGCGGTTCATCCAGCAACAGCACCGGCGGTCTTAGGATCAATGCCCTTGCCAGTGCCACCCGCTGCTGCTGCCCTCCGCTCAATTGATAAGGCATGCGATCGTACACATCGGAAAGATTAATCAATTCCAGCATTTCGCGAACACGATTTTCAATTTCAGGCTTTTTGTGCCTTCTCATTTTGAGCCCAAAGCCGATATTTTGCCCCACGGTTTTGTGGGGAAAGAGGGCATAGTCTTGAAAGACCATGTTGGTCTGACGCTTGGTAGAAGCGTCATAAGTAATCCGTTTTCCCATCAGAAAAATATCACCGGCCGAAGGCAACTCAAAACCGCCGACCATTCTCAAAGTCGTTGTTTTGCCGCATCCGCTTGGACCCAGTAACGTCAGGAAACTGCCGGACACCACCTGCAGCGATAGATTATGAACAGCATATACCTGGCCGAATTTTTTGGTCACATTTTTTAGCTCGACACTGATACTTTTCATAAAATACCATCCTGGAAAAACATAGGCGTTCACGGGCTCAGAGTTCTCCGTTCAGCAACGAATCAGGACCCGGCTTTGGTATTGCCCCCAAAGAGGGCTCTGGAATTAAACCTCAGGAGCATTGGAGTATTGGAGTGATGGAGTAATGGAGTAGTGGAAAAAACATTTCCGGAGATATTTGCGTGGTCAATATGATTTGTACACATCACCTGAGTTGGTTTTTACCCGTTTACATTTACCGCGCAAATGATCAGGTCGCCATATTGTCTAAAACACGATTTATACGCCTCAGTCTGAATTTCACCCAATACTCCTGTACTCCAACACTCCGGCACCAAGTTATCGGCCGAGCCAGTCTTCTGTGAGATGGCCCAGGGGACCAGGTTTTCGATTTTGAAGAAATTACTCACCCTTGAATTTCAGCCATACATCCTTCCAGGCTTCTTCATGCTTCGGGAGTTTGCGGGGAGAAACCCGCTTTACGATCCCCACACCGGCATCAGTCATCCTGAGCAATTCAGCCTGCTCGTTTTTGAGGTACTGAGCCGCTTTTCGATTGGGAGTGGCGGCATGAAATGCGTCCGCCCATGCCAGTTTAGCCTGGATTTCGGGGCTTAGCATCCATTGAAGAAATTTTTCAGCCAAATCCGGATTTTTACTGTCGGAAGTGATACATAGACTTTCTGTCCAGCTTACGGCACCTTCTTGGGGGACAAAATGCTCAATCGGCAAACCCTGCTCTTTGAGGGTAACCGCTGCCCAGTTACCGGCCGGCGCAAGCCACACGCTTTCATTCGCCAAGGCCTGAATCAATTCCGAGGCGGTGAGGGTGATCGTTGCCACCTGAGGCTTTAAATCCAGCAGGAGTTTTTCCAGCTGCTGCAGTTGATTCATGTCAATATCATACGGGCTTTCAAAGCCTAAGTAGCGGCCGAAATTGCCCAGGTTGGGTAGATACCAGCCGTAGATGCCGACTTTGCCTTTATATTTGGGCTCCCACATTACCTTCCAGGATTGCACCTCTTCTTTTGAAACATATTTAGTGTTGTAAGCAATGCCATAAAAACCCCAACGGCTTGCGACGCCCCACAATTTATCCCCTTCCCAGTGCTGGGGGAACCGTTGAAAAATTGGGAAGAGATCATTCAGGGGGTATTTACTCGCATCCAACTGTTTGATTTTGCCCTGCTGGGCCAAAATCTTGACCCAGGGACCATCCGGATTTACCACGTCCCAGGTTCCGGCTTTGGAAGCGGACCAGATTGTGAGCATCTGTTCGTCACCGCTAAAGTTCTTGCTATTGACCTTGCAGTTGTATTTCTTCTCAAACGGACGAATGATTCTGTCTTCGTTGTAGCCGGCCCAAGTAAGAATGTTTAAGACCTTCTGCTCAGCCATGGCGCTGTTCAAGAATGGGAGTGCACATAAACAAAAGCAGATACTGATTGTGATTAAGGTTTTACTGTTCATTACGACCCTCCTTTCTTGCGATTATAGTTGACGAAACGGGTTAGTAAACTTGGCATCTAAATGCCGCTGTCCAACTTCTATATAACCGGAAGCTTGGCAATTGCAAGGGGAAAACCCCAATCTAGACAATTTCGTGGCGAGGGCTATTTCACGCTGTAGCGGATTGCCACCTTTTTCCCCTTGCATTAGCCGACCAACTGGTTGTATACAAAACCTATGGCATGATCTTCTGACATCCCTGATCAAGACTCCCGGATAATGGCGCGTTGGCAATTGCAAAGGAGAATTGAATAATGAAAATTGCCCGGCATTTGGCAGAAGTTATCGGTCCGAGAGTATCCGGCACCCCCAAAGAGTTGGCAGCCGCTGAATTTATTCAAAGTAAATTCAAAGAATTGAACCTGGATACCCAAATTCAGAAATTCAAATACCTCGGCTGGAGTCAGGATCAAAAACCTTCACTAAAGGTGCTTTCTCCTTTTAATAAATCCCTCGATGTGGCCCCCATGGCATACACTGGCACCACACCCGCAGGTGGAGTTGAAGGTGTCCTGAAATATCATGGTACCTATTACCTTTTCCCCAAATTAATGGAACCGCCAAAGTACGCTCTTTTAGATGATCGGGGAGAAAAAGTGGCCTTTGTGTTGGTTCTGCCTGGAAACAGGACAAGACCCATCCCGAATCAATGGCTGCACATCTTCCAGGATCCGATGATTCTGGTCAATGAAGAGGATTTTAAGCCCCTTAAGGAGGCGATCGAAGCTAACCAGGAGGTAAGAGTCCATTTAAAATCTACTGCTGAGTATTTTCAATCGGTGACCTCCTGCAACGTTATCGCCGGCCTTGAGGGCGAGAGTAAGGAAACTATCGTCATCGGCGGCCATCATGACTCTGTTGATGGCTCTCCGGGTGCCATTGATAACGCCACCGGGGTGGAAGCGATTTTTCGCGTGGCTGAAAAACTTTGCCAAAAAAAAAGGAAATATTCGTACAAACTGATTACCTGGGGCGGCCACGAATGGGGACTTTTCGGCTCTCAGTATTTTGTTAAGGACGCCAAGGAACGCGGGCTCATCGAGCAGATCAAAGCCTGTCTGACCCTGGATGTTTTGGGCTGTGGCGAATATCTCTGGGTCTGGGCCGGCCCGCCGGCATTCAGAAAAAAAATCGAATCCAGCTTTAGTCATTCTGATCTTATGCAAAAAAGAGAAATACGGTTTGAAGATACCCTGATCGGGTCGGATGACTGGTCTTTTTCGCTGGAAGATATACCCGGTGCCATGCTAATGGATTGGCCCATGGATACCCTTCATCTTCCTGAGGATGTCTATGAAACGATCGATGAAGCCAAAGTAAATTTTGCAGTTGAGACGACCTTTTCCCTTTTGGAAAATTTTGAAAAGAAGGGAATATAACACCTGAATTTTGCACGAGTCGGAGGCTTTCATATGCAAGATTCAGGTAACAACTATGGACAGAAAGGAGGCAACCAATGAGTAAGTACAAATCCGCACTAAAAGGATGTCTGATGCTGTTAATCATTGCCGTGGCAGGTGTGTTTTTGACAACCGGCAGCGCAGTTGCCAAAGACGTGCTCAATCTGCTTGTCATGCCCGGCTATGAAGAACCGCAGATCATCAATGAGTTTGAAAAAAAATATGACTGCAAAGTGAATTATAAAATTTACCCCAGTTCAGATGAAATGATGGCCCTGATCAAGTCGGCTAAAAGGGGCACCTATGATGTGCTGTCACCCGACGCGCCCTATGTAGAAAAACTGGTAAAGGCCGATCTTATTCGACCTTTGAACATCGACGATTATCCCATCAATGATTTATTTGAACGGTATAGACACTTTGATCAGCATTGGATCGACAATAAATTTTATGCGGTTACCAGCCGTTGGGGCTTTTACGGCATCGCATATAATACCAAGCATGTGGACCCGCAAGACATGCAATCTTATGCTGGATTGTGGAAAGATAAATATAAAGGCAAAATTGCCATTTTCGACTGGTACCTGCCCAACATGGGGTGTATCGGGCGCTATCTGGGATACAAAAATCCCTATGAAATAGGCCCGGCCGAACTGGATAAAATCAGGGAAACCCTGTTTTCTCTGAAACCCTATGTGGGTACGATTGCAGCCACCAACTCCGATACTATCCAGGCCTTGGCCAATGAAAATGTATGGATATCCATCGCCGGCAGATGGCTGCAGGTACTCCTCAAAGAGCAGGGGCACCCCATCGAACTCTCCAATCCCAAAGAAGGCGGCGTCAGCTGGACGGAAGCTCTGGTGATCACCAAGCACAGCCAGAATCCGGAACTCGCTAAAAAGTATATCCAGTGGGTGTTGTCTCCGAAGATTCAGGCCGGATTGGCCTGGGCCAATGCTTTTCATGTGCTCGTTCCCAACAGCAAAGCGGTCGATTACTTGACAAAGGAACAGGCCGGTATGCTGGGAATGGACAATTATGAAGAATTAAGTAAAATATTACAAAACATCGCCAATCGTAAAACGCCGACCGATGAAGAAGCTTGGAAAAAAGTCTGGCTGGAATTCAAAAGCAAATAATTAAACTCCGATTAACACAGCCTTACAGGATCAGGGGGAGTCGAGATCTTTCATAAAAGAGGAAAGCTTCCCCCTTCGATCCTGGTAATTCAAATCTTTGGCGATCCTCACTACCTCAAGTAAACACGCATGAGTATAGGCAGCCGATCTATCCAACCAGCCATGGGAGATAATGCATCTTGAGTCCCGGAGTGCCATTGTGATTTCTACCACAACGATTGCAAAGTTCACCAAACCTTGAGCAGCAATAATAAGATAAATGGACCGCAAAGAATACGACGTCGAACTGGACTCGGTATATAAAAAGTTTGATAATATTATCGCCATGGACGATGTTTCGCTGAAGGTAAAGAAAGGAACGTTTCTTACCTTACTCGGCCCCAGCGGATGCGGTAAAACGACCACTCTTAGGATTATTGGCGGATTTGATTCTCCAACCGACGGAAAAATATTTCTCCGCGGGCGGGATGTGACAGATGTGCCACCCTACAAAAGAGATACCAATCTTGTGTTTCAGGATTTCGCCTTATTCCCTCATATGAATGTATTCAGCAATATTGCATTTGGTTTGAAGATGCGCGGCAGCGCCAAACAGCAAATAAAAAGACGCGTCCTGGAAATGCTGGATATGGTGGGACTTCCTGATATCTCTTATCGCAAACCAAATCAGTTGAGCGGCGGCCAGCGTCAGAGAGTGGCCCTGTGCCGCTCACTGATCATGGAACCTGCGGTACTTTTGCTGGACGAACCGCTGGGCGCCCTTGATGCCAAGATCCGAAAACAGATGCAGACGGAATTAAAAAACTTGCAGATGAAACTGGATCGAACCTTTATTTCGGTTACCCATGACCAGGAAGAAGCTATGAGCATGAGTGATGACATTGCGATCATGAATCAAGGCTGTATCGAACAGGTCGGCAGTCCCCACAGCATATACGAGAAACCGGCATCTAAATTTGTGGCCACGTTTCTGGGTGAGTGCAACCTGATTGATGTGGTAGTCGTCGGGGATGATCAAAACCGGGTCGTTGTCAAATCACCTCAGCTGCCGGGCTCATTTTACTTTAATCCCTCCGAGGGGTGGCAAAACAGATCCAATCACAAACATATGTCAATGATGATTCGTCCGGAAAATATTACTATCGTCCGGGGGAAGCAGGCGTATGAAAATCAAATCGATGGCGTTATCAAAGAGTTGATCTTCAAAGGCTCGATTTCCGAATATGTTGTTCAGGCTAATGCTACCGAAATCAAGCTCCAAATTCAGGGGAAAAGTCAATTTAATCAGGGGGAAAATGTGACAGTTACCTGGCAAGAGACGGATTGTTATCTTATCCCTTAACCTGTTTTGCTTCAAGCGATTGATGGAAAATGAATTCAAGAAGCTCAAAACCCGGCTTTTTAAAAAAGCTAAGCTCGCATAAGGAATTCGTCGGGCTTCTACCCATCACAGGCTGGCAGATTTTCTTCTACCTGGTACCCTTCGCTTTTCTTATGGTGATCAGCTTCTGGATGACGAAAGATTATCAAATTATCTCGACCTGGAATTGGGGTAATTACAAGGCTGTTTTTACCGATCCCCTCGTAAGAATTGCGTTTTTCAGATCCTTGTGGATCACACTGACCACACTGGTGATCACCATCCTGGCGGCCTACCCGTTTGCTTACGGTCTGGTTTTTAAAGTTCCCAAGAAATATCGGCATGTTATCCTGATTGCCATAATTGCACCGTTCTGGACAAACTATCTCGTCCGCGTGTACTCGTGGCAGTTAATCATTGGGGGCACCGGCGTGGTCAATCATATGTTGTCCCTCATGGGGATCATCGACTCGCCGCTTAATATCCTTTATACCCACACCGCCACCCGGATCGGATTACTGCATTTTCTCATTTCCGTGATGATCCTGAATCTTTACGGCACGCTGGATAATGTGGATAGATCTTTAATTGAAGCGGCCAATGATCTGGGTGCGGGTCCCTTCAAAAGGTTTCTGTGGGTAACTTTTCCCTTAAGCCTTCCGGGCCTTGCGAACGGAACCGTTTTCGTATTTATCTTCTCTTTTACGGACTTCATTGCACCGACTGTACTTGGCGGCGGCACTAAACCTGTTTATTCACAAATGGTCGTCGATGCAGCTCATTGGACCGCCAACTATCCTTACGCCTCGGCCCTTTCCATTGTGATGCTGCTGGTGATCGCAACCTTTTTGTTGATTTTCTTCATGACGATTAAAGCAATAGTAAAAGAATAGTGATGAAGGCTCTGGATAAACACATATTTTATGGCTATATGGCTCTTGTATTTATTTTTCTTTTCATGCCGATTATAACGATTATCATCTTTTCCTTCAATGTGGATAAATTTGCCAGTCTTCCCTGGAAAGGATTTACCTTAAACTGGTATAGAAAACTGCTGTTTGACCCCGGCATTCTTGATGCTCTAAAAAACAGCCTCATCGTTTCAGCCATTGTCGCCACCACATCCTGCATATTGGGTTTCATGGGGGCCTACACCCTTTATCGACGATCGTTTCGCTTGCAGAACATCTATTTAGCTGTGATGATTTCTCCGTTGGCCGTACCCTGGATCATTCTGGGGCTTGCGCTGGCGGTGTTTTTAACTCGAATAAACCTGGAGGGATCTCTTTTTGCGGTCTGGATCAGCCATACCATCTTCGCTGCGCCATTTGCCATGCTGATTATTAAAGCGCGCATGGCAGGGTTGGATTACCGGTATGAAGAGGCCGGATGGGACCTCGGTGCCAACCGTCTAAAAGCCATCTGGTATATCGTCATTCCTTTGACCTTACCGGGTATTGCCGCTGCCTTTCTGCTGACTTTTACTATTTCTTTTGACGAGTTTATAATTGCGTGGTTTGTATGCGGCTTTCAGGAAACATTGCCGGTTAAAATATGGGGAATGATTCGCTCCGGCCTGAACCCGACCATTAATGCGGTCGGATCTCTAATATTTGTCTTTTCCATGGCAGTCGCGGTTTTGGCTCAATATTTAATCCGCACCCGTAAAGCACAATAGGTGTATTAAGGCACGACGTAGAGAAAAATGGGGACTGAGTTGACTTGTTAACTTACCCGTTTACGAATTTCCACATTCCATCCTTCCCATCCTCGTCGAACCAAATTAACAAAATGAAGATCAATGAATTAGATGCAAAATGGACGGAAAGCATAGCTGTTGGTGATAAACAATTTGTGATGGAGACCAAATCCAAACTGGGTGTAACAGCAATAGAGCCGCAGTGAGGTGGAGAATTATGAAGGCTATGAGCTTAAAGAAGTCCAAAGTCCTTCCAACCGCGTTTTTGACCTTGAAAAGTGCAGCCTAAGACTGAAAAACGACCACTTTTGGCGGGTTTCTTGATAAAACACAAGCACACAGCTTGGTCCGACAAGAGATGTAAACGCATGGAATTTTTAACCTTCGAGGATGAAACCGGTATCGTCGAAACCACCTTTTTCCCGCAAACCTACCACCGCTTCTGCCACATGATCGACCGCAATCG
>CACVKW010000172.1 GCA_902749685.1 Olavius sp. associated proteobacterium Delta 1
CGATGAGCGCATCCTGGGCCAGGGGGATTTCGTTGAGACCGTATTAAAAGCCGCCCAGGAGAATTTGGATCGAAAGTCTATGATCCGTGCTCTGGGGTACGACTTTAACTGGTTGGTGGATCGAGTGCTCGGTTTATTCGGTCTTAGTTTCAA
>CACVKW010000173.1 GCA_902749685.1 Olavius sp. associated proteobacterium Delta 1
ACAACCACCCTACATATAAGGAGGATTTTTTTCAATGACTCGTATTATTACTCACTTTATGACTCATTCTAAACCCGTTTTTGGACAAGAGTGAAAAATTATA
>CACVKW010000174.1 GCA_902749685.1 Olavius sp. associated proteobacterium Delta 1
CTGATCACTCTTGTCCAAAAACGGGTTTAGAATGAGTCATAAAGTGAGTAATAATACGAGTCATTGAAAAAAATCCTCCTTATATGTAGGGTGGTTGTTA
>CACVKW010000175.1 GCA_902749685.1 Olavius sp. associated proteobacterium Delta 1
GTCCGTGCGGCCGGAGCTGATCAAAGATCCGTACAATAACCATTTGTTCTTATCGTCTCGTGGAAACCGCTTTAATCACAATGCGGTCCGGGTGCTGGTTAAAAAATATGGAAAAAAGGCAAAGCTCAAAAAGAACATTCATTGCCACACGTTCCGACACACCTGTGCCACGGCCATGCTCAGGAACAA
>CACVKW010000176.1 GCA_902749685.1 Olavius sp. associated proteobacterium Delta 1
AAACAAATTGCCTGGATTTGCATCTTCTGATTCTGAAGCCAATCCCAATAATGACCAAAACCATCCATCTTCTAACCCAGTGCCTCTTTTAACCAACAATGCACTCTGATAAGAGGAATTGTAACTTTTTACCAAGACCTCCGCGCTGAGCGTAAAATCTGTGCCGCTTATTCGTAATGCAGTGTTATCGGCAATTTCGATATAGCTGCTCACCCCATCAAACTCATATGCGCTGTCCAAAGTACCGAACCGATCCTCTGCCGCCATTGCCCCATAAACGACACCATGGTTTCCGTTGCCACTCTCATCATTGGCATTGCCGTTAAACGGATAATAAGCTACTAGGCCCTGGCTCAAGTCCGCGAAAACCTGTGCCGGAAAGAAAAATATGGAGACCGAGATTAGAAAAAGACATAGGACCAATCGCCTGACTATCTTAACCCTTGAAGGCAGAGCGGAATCGAGGATTGGTTTGCGGTTGTTCAGCGACCCGATGTTTGCACGACTGTCTGAAGGCATAGTTTCCTCTCGATCTTGTAGTATAATCTTTTTTACTTCTTTAACCCTTTTATATTATTGCGGTTGCATCTCCGTGCTCTCTGCGAACTCTGTGAGAGATCCAAATATAAATAGATCATTCTGCACTTTGACCCTCACTTTTTTTACCGCAGGGTTTGCATTTGCTGACCGTCTTAATACGGCTTTCCCGGGGCTGCCAGGAAAGCGACAGATTCTGCAGGTATGTTTTATAGCCGGCCAGTCCGCCTTTGAGATAAAAAGCCGGTATTTTCTCCCGGGCCATCAGTCTTTCAATATCCGTGTAGTTGTCTCCCGTCTCATTGACAATCAAGACTGAAGCAAAGGATTCGCTTGTTCTCCTGGTGATTTCTTTGGCCAGTTCCGCTGCCGATGCATCTGATTGCGGCGAAACAGGAAGATGCACGGCATTGGCAATCAACGCTTGGGAGGCCGAGGTCCCGGGCCAGGAGAAATCGATCACCAGCGCGCTTTCATAATCTTTTTCCCGCAAGAACTCCTGCGGTGATACCTGTCTGATTTCTTTTAAAGCGGTAAGATCACCGATCAGCGAACCGCCCTTGCGCCGCCAGGCATTGATACCGCCGTCTAAAATCGAAACCGTAAATCCATCATCGATCAGACGCCGGCACTCTTTTTCCAATGGACTGTATGCGTATCCCGCATTGACCAGAACAATGGAAGAAGACTTTAAAAATGCTTTGGTTTTAATGGCATATAGCGGGATGTTGATGGAACCGGGGATTTTAAGTGTCTCGAAGGCTTTCGGATTACGGACGTCGACGAATAAAATCCGGCTCTGGCGGTGTTGGCGTATGGCGGAATCCATCGGGATGGCAAGAGTCGGATCATGCTGCTTGAGTTGATCCCCGGCTGATAAGGGTGTAGAGCCCAGGCAGAGATAAACTATAATCGCTATTAGGGTTGATATTTTAAGTTGATTCATGGTTATTATCTCTTCAAAATTCAAGCGCGATTGATGCCAAAACCAGCTTCCTTATTAATTAGGGACAAACTTCAGCAAAGCTGCAGTTTTGCCACCTCAAACAAGGAGAACTGTCTGCAGCACTATCATCTAAGCCCCAGGCTGTGGCAAAATCCCATTCTAATACCGGTTGATTGCAGTTGTTGAAAAATTGGGATTCATCAGGAATCGCTTCGCTGCAGTCGGAAGAAACACCTAAATCCTGGCCAATACAAATTGCTTTGTTGTTAAACCAGTATGAATTGATAACACTTCCGCCGGCAGCCAGATAACCCACTAAACCACCCACTCTAAATGTATAGCTGCCCGTATCGACCGTACCGGTCGCATAGGAGTTGGAAATCGAGGCCGGCGATATCGTGCCACCAAAATTGCCAATCAATCCGCCGACACTGTGCGAGGTTCCGGTTACCGTCGCATCGGCATAGCAGTTCTCAACCCCATTGGTATTGGTGGCCACACCGATCAGACCGCCCAAGACAGCGCTACCCGATACTTGTCCGCTAAAATAAGAATCTTTTATGGCAAATCCGGTGCCCGCAGAACCGACTAATCCGCCAACCGTCGCCGCGCTGCCGGAAACACTGCCGGTTGCAAATACTTCGTTGACGGATGTGCCTCCATAGGCATTTGAAATGACCGCCCCTACGAGGGTTGTTCCAATTATATTTGCATTTTCCAAACCCAGTCTTTTTATGGCCACATTACTGGCCCTGGCAAACAATCCGGTGTAAAGGGCGTCGTTGATGAACACGTCGCTTATAGTATGGCCCTGACCATCCAAGCCGCCGCCGCTGTATATCAAACCGCCGTTGCCGCCCAGGGGGATGAATCCGGCACCCGCATTCCAGGTAACCGTATCCGAACAGTCGATGTCATTGCCCAACACATAGTATTGGCCGTTCGCATCCGCGATGCCCTGCAGTGCACAGCAATCCGTGACGACATAGGGATCGGCCTGGGTTCCTGAGCCGGATGCAGGCGCTCTGGCTGCCGGGTCAGTATAGTCACATATGGCTGCGTTTTCCGATTCTATGGTGTAAATTTCCGTCAGGGTGCTGCTCCAGTTCCCGGCGGAATCGACAGCGGCGCACTTGAGCGTCGCCGTTTCGGCGATCTCGATGGGAAGGGTGTAGATTGCCGAATTTGCACCGGGTTCACTGCCGTCCAAAGTAAAATGAATTGTGGCCTCCTCGTTTACGGTCAGCGCCACAGTCTGCTCGACGGTGTAGGTGCCGCCGGGCACCGATGCGCTGATCACCGGCGCTGTTCGATCAATGGAGACGGTGCCGGCGGCATGACTCGTATCATAGCCGTCACCGTCCGATATGACCGCGGAAATATAGTACCTGCCGCCGGCCATTGTGCTGATGTCCCAGACATACGAATCATCGTCTCCGTCCGGATCTTCCTGAAGACCGGTGACAACCAGGATTGGAGCCACACCGCCGGCATCCGTATCGTAAAACAGCGAAATCCAGGCGCTTGAATCCTGATCGCTGTCCTGCCAGGTGATCTGAATGAAATTACCGTTGGTCAGTACATCGGCAACTGGTGAAACAACGGAAATAACCGGTACTTCGTTGATCCCGCTGCTGTCGGTATAAAACCTGGCCTCCGTCATCCAGATGCCGGCCGCATCGTGCTCATCAACCGCTCTGGCTTTCCAGCGGTACCAACGGCTGTCCTGCAATGCTTGAGAAACCACCCATTGCGGTGTTTCAGATTCGCCGCTTGCAACGAGCTGGTTCAAATCGTCATCATAGACTTCAAACTGATACCGAATGCTGTCATGGTCGGAATCAACGGATTCGCCGACCTCCAGCTTGGGCGCCGTCGTGATCACCCAGGCATTGTCGGCCGGATTTTTCAACCTCGGAATGCTCGGGCTGTCGTTGGCCAGGTTTACAAAAAAGTTGCCTACGACCCAGGCGCTTTCGGCAAAGCCGTCACCGGTTTTGACCCGCCAGTAGTAACGGGTTTCATCCTGAAGTCCGGTGAACTGCCAGCCCGTCGTCCCGTCGCCTTCTTCAGCGATCGGTTCCGATCCTGCCTTTGAAGTGCCGTCGAAAGTATTGGCGGTGTCGATCTGGAACAGGTAGTGCAGCGGGTCTCCGTCAGCATCGGCTGCGTTGTAAACAACCAGTTCGATATCCGTTGAGGGAACCTCAGCCTCGTTTGCCGGCCCGAATATTGCCGGTGGTTGGGGGGCACTGTTGATTGTGTTGACAATGAAAGATGCAACCGCTGTTGCAGTCGAGGCACCATGCGCATCCGTTGCTATGGCCTTCCAATAATACCAGGTGTTATCGACCAGAGACGGTGAAACCACCCAGGACGTGTTGCCATTGCCGCCGGCCGGGATGCCGGAAACCGAGGCAACAATATCGGTCAGACCGCTGTCTGATGCCACCATGAAGGCATATGTGAGCACGTCTTCATCTACGTCGGTGCTGTTGGTCACCGCCAGGTTCGGTGTCACTGTGTCAATCTCGACATCATCTGCCGGACTGCTGACAGCAAATGGCCCCGGCGCATCGTTTGCCGTATTCACAAAGAAACTGCCATAAGCCCACTTGCTGCTGCCCATGCCATCAGTTGCTTTAACACGCCAAAAATACCACGTGTTATCGTTCGGGACATTTGTTAGGGTCCATGAGGTTTGAACCAAGTCCTCGGCCACGCCGGATTCAGCCGATACAACGGTCTGATCCGGGTTTTGATTATCGGAGTAGACTTGAAAGTCGTAGTTTATCGCATCGTTGTCCGGATCGGTGCTGTTATTGATGGTAAGAACAGGCTGCTGTATATTTACTTCCGTCTTATCTGCCGGAGAAAAGATTTCAGGCGTACTCGGTGCATTGCTATGTTTGGGGTTAGTGCCATTCAGGAATTCGTCGCGATCAAGAACGCCATCACCGTCATAGTCGCCGTATCCGTCTCTGGCCAGGGTGCCAAAGTGTTGAAGCTCCCAAGAGTCGTCCAGTTGGTCGCAGTCGGTGTCAAATGCGCTGCATATTCTGATCAGCGCTCTCTGAGAAGTAGACAACACGCCATCGGAGGCCGTATAAACGATTTCATAGCTTCCGGCCTGGCCCACCAGCGGGGTCCAGTCAAAGATAGCGGTTCCGCCCGATTGAACCTCAAAGCCGGCGCCGGCCGGCAGCGGAGCGGCCGCCAGGTCGGGTATGGAGCCATTGGGATCGCTGGCTTCAACCACAAAGGATAGCTGCTGCCCCTCAACCCGGGTTTTATCGGGGATAAATTGCAATACCGGGGCAAGCGGCACGGCGGCGTCATCTTCAAATTCGACGCTGTAGGTACCAATCGTATTGGCATCAAACAGATTCATGAAATACAGCCAGTTATTCTGGTCGTCCCGGGTCTTCGACAGCCAGATATTATCGGGCTTAATGATTTTTCCATCTGACCGGATGACTTCTTTGACAGCCTTCTGGCCGCCAAACGGGTCCGCCAGCTGCACCAGCACAAATCCGGCGGTGGGGGGCACGGCAAGGCTTCCGTCGTTGCCATTCATCTGCAGGCTTGCCGCCGTCGACTGGTCGGCCACGACCGTATCGGTGCTGTCTGATTCGTAAACCCGAAAAACAGATCCGTCTTGGGCCAGAAAATCCCGGATCGCATCCCGACCGGCAAGATCCACCAGCACATCGCGCACCAGTAAATGAGTGTCGGGAGCCTCGATCAGTGAAGTAAGCTCACCACCGAGCTCATCGGAATGGGTAAATCCAGCGGTAAACGCCACAAATTGGCCGGACAGGGTGCAGGTCATAATCCACCTTGCGACACCGGCGGCATTGGGGGCGATATCGCCAAAATCAGCCAGCAGGCTGTCGGTGCCCGGCCGGCCGTTGACCTCGCTGCCTTCGATGGCAAATCCGATCAGTAGGCCCTGTTCGTTTTCGATAATTTTGGGCTGGGCGGAATCGATTTTTAGATTACGAGCCACCCCATCTCCGTTGTTTTTTACCCGCACACCCAAATAAAAAGGAACCGGCGGCTCAATTTCAGATGTAAAGGCATCATCGCCGTAAACATCGGTGGCTAAAAAATAATCCAGGGTGATCTGGGGCATCGGCTTAACGAAGATATAATCCGGCGTGACTTCGGTAACTTTTTCTTCACCGCCGATGGTATAGGTCAGGGAGGCCCCGACATAGTATAGGGTGCCCTGCTCCAGGCCGTTGGAAGAACCCGGCGCCGGGATAATCAACCAGTGGATGTCGGCTGAAGTATCCGGATCAACCGTACCGGCGCCGCTGACATTTTCAATATTTTCCATTGAATCCAGACGAATAAAAAAAAGGGCATCGGTATTGGCGGGATCCGAGCTCGCCAGCACCGGATTTCCGACTGCATCGACAAAGGAAACCGCCACATTCACATTTTCTAAAATGATATGGGAAAGACCGTTGTTGATGCGCATGTGGGCATCAAACGCCTGGCGCTCCAGGGTCAGCTCCTGCTTGATCTCTATTTTGACCCGGGCGCACACGGCATCGGCACCAAAAGAAATGGCCGGATGCATCATCTGCAAACCGGCCAACAAAATGAAACACAATACTAGAAGTCTTTGGGTACAGTTTTTCTTTCCCATTTTTCCTCCCTGAATACAGATGACAGAAGTCAGAAGTCAGAAGTCAGAGGACAGAAGACAGAATTCGCAAAACGGAATGGGGAAGTCGGAATTTGGAAATTTTCAATCTGCCGTCCACCATCTACCGTCTGCCTTCTTTCCTGCAAATTACGCCTTCCGCCCTGCGTCTTGAGCCTTGTGCCTTTTGCCTTCTACCTTTTAATTCATTTTTACTTTGAGCCCTTCGCCTTTGACGCGAAACCGGTTAAACGATCCCATGGGATTATCCTCATGTGCCCGGATGATCCGCATGGCAATATAGTCGGCCTGGTTCTGCATCAATACATTGTTTTGCGGGTCGGCAATCTGCCAGGCACCGTTGTGGTAAAATTCCGCCCAGTTGTGATACGCCCCGGGCTTTAATTGGGTGCTTTCCGGGCAAATGTAGCCGCCGATGCCCCGTGCCGAAATACCTGACGCCCGGCACAGGGCCACAAACAAAGACATATATTCGGTGCAGTCACCTTTTTTATATTCAAGCGCGTACAAAGCGCCTCGATTATCGCGTGCGTAACCGCTGTAGGCGATGTGTTGGACAACCCAGCTGAAAATCCTCTCAACCGTTTCGAAACGATCGGGCGACTTTAGCTGCGCGGCCAAACGCCGGATCGCCGGATGGTCGGATTCAATGTGCTTTTCAGCCTTCAAATCCCACGGCAGCGGTGCTTGCGGCAGTGGATTGCTCTTCTGGGAAAGCCCCAGGTCGGCTCTGACGGTTATGAGGCGGGTGGCGTAAGGGGTGAGGTTATCAAAGGTCAAGTGAAGCACCTGATTGCCGCTGTTGTCGCCGATCAACTGATAGGGATGGTTGCAATCAAGCCGGGCGTGCAATTGGGTGGCGGTCTGTTTAACCGGGGCGTAAGCCCAGAACTCGGCTTTGGGAATCACCCGGTTGGTTTTGTTCTGCAGGGCGAAGCTGTACTGCACTTGCTTGGCAATGACATACTCAACCGGTACCGGCAACGTGACGGTATCTGTATCCTGATCGAATACGAATGTCCCAACGAGTGCGAAACACAATGCCGCACCAGCCAGACCAACCCCTGCAGCCATCAATCGTGAACTAAAAATTAGAGAACGCGAATTCTGCATGCCCCTCCATTTTGACAGGTTAGCTTCTTTTTCTGCTGATACACAAATTTTCAAAAAGTAGTATTAAATGTATTATGTACCAAACACAGACTCACATTATAGGGAGATTTGAGCTGAATGGTAGCAAACGGAAAAGTAATGTTCAAGACAAAAAACCCAAAGATATCAATTACTTTCTTAATTTCACCCATTTGATTATTTAGTCAAAGTCGATAAATTTGCCTTACCATATATTACAAATTCAGAAAAAAAATTCCGCCAAACCCTTTTCTTTCCTGAAAAAAAAAACACCATCGCGTCAAATATACTCTAACATTGCATAAATCCTTGTCATCTAGCCTGGCCGTTATGTCTGAGATCGTTGCTTTTTCCGGGCAGATGCTGGATGCTTGATACTCGATGCTGGATATCTAACAGGACACTAT
>CACVKW010000177.1 GCA_902749685.1 Olavius sp. associated proteobacterium Delta 1
AAGGGGTTCACCGCCGTACAGGCGGCTTAGAAATCATGGGGCGGCACATCGACATAGTAGCAAATGTTCACCGCCGTACAGGCGGCTTAGAAAGCAATAAAATCATTGCACCTGGCTAAGTAACTGTTCACCGCCGTACAGGCGGCTTAGAAAAAAAAGCTTTAATCCACATTGGATCGGTGACGGTTCACCGCCGTACAGGCGGCTTAGAAAGATTTCGTCGTCCGGCGCCGGTTTTCTGTAGGGTTCACCGCCGTACAGGCGGCTTAGAAATATCTAAGTAACTATTGACATTAAGGATAATCGTTCACCGCCGTACAGGCGGCTTAGAAATTAGGTTCTGCGTGGAGAAAGATGCTCAGTTTGTTCACCGCCGTACAGGCGGCTTAGAAAGCTAATATCGCCGAGGGCAAAGGTAAAAGGATGTTCACCGCCGTACAGGCGGCTTAGAAATCCTTTGTTTGGTTTGTAGTGTTACCCTCATAGTTCACCGCCGTACAGGCGGCTTAGAAACATTCTTTAAACTTCTTCGGGTCTGGATGGAAGTTCACCGCCGTACAGGCGGCTTAGAAAGTTCACCGAAACTGCACCGTTCACCGAAACTGGTTCACCGCCGTACAGGCGGCTTAGAAAATAGAAGAAATTTTGATAGTTTCTCATGGTGGGTTCACCGCCGTACAGGCGGCTTAGAAAGACATCGACACGGGTGTCAAGGCCATCAAGGGGTTCACCGCCGTACAGGCGGCTTAGAAATCATGGGGCGG
>CACVKW010000178.1 GCA_902749685.1 Olavius sp. associated proteobacterium Delta 1
CGCAACGGCAGCACGCCCACGTAGGGACTGGCAGGAACATGCCAGGTACTCTTTCAGGTGGTATCAACCTCCTTTCAATACACTCAATTATGCGACTTCGTGTCGCGAACGGCGAGCATCACCTGGACCAAAAGCCGCCAGGCTTTTGGGATCAGAGTGAATGCCCTTGTTCGGCTTCCCTTGTTTTCTGAGTATTTATTTTTTTAAATTGGAAATTATTTTTTTCTAAGAAAGATAATATCTGCGTATAAATCTTTCTCTTTTCACATGGATGGACGAATGGTGCAATCATAACTCTTTTATTGAACCAGCCGGATTTCCTGAAAATATTTAATGTAACGACACTTTCGCCATCGCTATCAGAATCATAGTGACCGATCATCACAGATTCCAGTTCTTCTCTTTCGATGAACACCTCACGTTGAAGCAATGCTCTGTCTGATAAAATCCTAATACCACCTGATTCAGCTATTAAAAGATGGCTACCATTCAGCCCGTACAGTGAAATTGGAATTAGAACCACGCCAGCAACACCGAACGGTAACCATAACACCCAGAAAAAGCTAAACTTATCAATAGCAGCCATGACTGCAAATAAGGTGATGGGAACCCAGATAACCCAAAATATCGCCATGAATCCTATATAGAATTTAGCCTTTCTCAATCCTTTTGTTTCTATTTCAAGTTGAGGATATTTGTTCATATAGTCAAACCGAACGCGCTGCGAAATGAGCCGCAGTGGGCTGGGGGCGAAAATTGCATTGATTTTTTTAATGCAATTTACCGTGCCAGCCGACCGAGCGCAGCGAAGCCCGAAGGGGGTCGGCTCGATTGAGTTTGATAGGCGGAGCGCGAGCGACGTCTTTCAAACTCAATCGTCTCATCTCGCAGCCCGATAGGCGGATGGCCGCAGGCCAAGCGAGCTTTAGCTCGCGGTCCGCCTATCGTAATGATGAGCGGTGCGGTTATTCGCACACACAGATTGCAAGATGGCTGCAAAAGTAACAACCATGACCATCTTTTTCGGCCCCATTTTGAGCATCCGCTCTATCTGCTTGTTGGACGAAGCCGCTACGCGGCAGAAAAAAAGATAAAAATAGGGTATGCTCCCTTATCTGCCCAATTCCGGGCACACATCAGAAAGGAGTATACCATGGACCCAACAGAATTAAATCGATTTAAAGAACTTTATCAACGTCACCTGAGATTGCTCAAACTTCAGGGCAAAAGCGACAAGACCATTGATGCCTACTCTCGAGCTGTGCGCCGGATCAGTGAATATTTTGATTGCTGCCCGGATCAACTGACCCTTGAACAACGAGAACTTTATTTTGCCCAACTGGTTGAGTCCCATTCCTGGAGTACCGTCAAGGTTGACCGTAATGGCTTGCAATTTTTTTGGAAACATGTTCTTAAACGCGACTGGCAGTGGGTTAAGATCGTCAAAGTTCCAAAAGTGCGTTCATTGCCTGATATTCTCACCCTCAGCGAAGTTGATCAATTGGTCGGCGCCACACGCAAACTGCGCTACCGCATCTTTTTGTTGACAACCTATTCGATGGGCTTGCGCCTCTCAGAAACCTTGGCCTTGCAGGTCGGTGATATCGACGCTAAGCTCAAACAAGTACATATCCGTCGCGGCAAGGGGCATAAGGATCGTTTCGTCCCGCTGCCCGATCTGACTTATCGAGCGTTGCGCGCTTTGTGGTGCAAACATCGCAACCCCTGCTGGTTATTCCCCAATCCCGTCGGTTCGCCTGAGCGTATTCAAAGGGCCACAACCCACATGGCACGCGGCAGCGCGCAGGCTGCCATGAAGGCGGTCGTCACTCAGTGCGGGATTAAAAAAAAATCACGGTTCATTCCTTACGCCACAGTTTCGCAACCCATCTGCTTGAAGACGGCTTGAGCCTTCGTCATATTCAAGCAATACTGGGCCATAGCAGCCCCACCACCACCGCTCGCTACACGCATTTAACCGAC
>CACVKW010000179.1 GCA_902749685.1 Olavius sp. associated proteobacterium Delta 1
CCGCTGCCGCGAATGAAAATACCGTTGACCTCCAAAATTTCCACCCCGGGCTGAGCCGCCTCCAAGTCAACCTGCAGATCACTGACAAACGTATGCCATTTGCCATCCTTCACACCCGACCCAAGCCCATAGTGCACATTTTCACCGTTTCCAAGACCATCATAGTCATCCGGGGTGTAATAGATATATCGCTGACCCGCCGTGGTCCTCACCTCAATAAAAACTTCAAATTTCTCCGAATATTGCATGCTCCATTCAATCACAAACCGACTCGAATCAAGCCATGGA
>CACVKW010000180.1 GCA_902749685.1 Olavius sp. associated proteobacterium Delta 1
GTTCAAGATTTAAAGGGGTTAAATAAATACCCTTACTGCGGGCATTACGCCCTGATGGGAAAAACAGAGCCTGGTTTTCAAGATGTCGATTATATACTTCCCTCTGTGCCAATGAAGGTGAGACACTTACCCCTTGAAAAATTAGTGTAGGGCGGGTAGGAGTATCACCTATGGAAATAACAAAAAAAGAACCAAGA
>CACVKW010000181.1 GCA_902749685.1 Olavius sp. associated proteobacterium Delta 1
CAAGCTCAGGGCGGAGATACGAGATTTCCACGTTCCGCATAATTGATCCAGTGAGTGACTTAGGTGCGCCCTGGACACCGGCGGTACTACAGTTCCGTGTAAGCACGTTATAGACTTACAACCTGACCGCTTGCTACTTACGCAGGGAAGAAGCCTTCAACCTGTTAGACCTCAGTAGGTTGGTCCCCGTTAACGGTGCGTGCGGAAGTTCAGATGTCTTCACCATATCACTCGTCCCTAGCCCTTAACCGGGGAGATCTCCCGGAGGGGTCGGCCTGTCGCCATTTCAACCCAATTCGGTACATTGTCCGTGGGGCTTCGCACCCCGTCATCAACGCAACGGCAGCACGCCCACGTAGGGACTGGCAGGAACATGCCAGGTACTCTTTCAGGTGGTATCAACCTCCTTTCAATACACTCAATTATGCGACTTC